>JAFGNB010000280.1 GCA_016927235.1 Chitinispirillaceae bacterium | reverse complement strand
GGGCTGTAGCTCAGCTGGGAGAGCGCGACGTTCGCAATGTCGAGGCCAGGGGTTCGATCCCCCTCAGCTCCACGTTACCCTGAGCGGCGCATCTCCTGTCACTGTTTTTGATTGCGGGGTGCTTTTTTTATGTGGAAAATAAAAAACCGTGTATTTCGAAATAATAACAATACTCTCTTCGCTTATTCCACCGGACAATTGATGAAAATGGTCCCGCTTCTCATGATCTTTTTTTTCCTTGGGGTGAGGGATGCCGCCTCCGCGGAGCGTATTACCAATTTTTCATCACCAAAGGGAGTGTATGATTTCGAGATACTGGGGAACATTGTCTGGGTAGCGACATCGGGCGGCCTTTTCCACTATTCTATGGTGAAGAGTGAGGCTTCTCTTCGACCGGCGAATTCGACGTTTCCCGACCCTTCAGTGCGCGCGTTGGCGCATGACGCGGCCGGAAATCTATGGGCAGGCTCCCATGACGGGTATCTTTTAATGAGAAGCCCCGAGGGGAAAGAGTACTTCAACCATTCGTATGTGTCGGCGGGCTGGCGAATTTCCGATATTGCCTCGGTAGGTTCTTATCTCGTCATCGCCTCGGATAAAGGCGTCAGCCTTTTCGATAGTGAAAAACGTACGGTGCTGAAAAACGCAACCCGCATCGGGACGTTTCCCTCTTCGCAGATTCACGTTGTCGCCGTTTATAAGAACCGGCTCTATCTCGGCGGGGAGTCGGGGATCGCCACATTACAGGTCACCGTCGATGATATTTTGAAAGTGAATTTTTACGATCCTTCAATATGGGAGATCGATACGAGTACCGGCCCGGTGCACAGTTTTCTCCCTGTTTCCGGCACGTTGAGATCATATAACGGTCCTTCCGGTTTTTACAACGAGGTGCTTCTGACGGCCGACAGTACCATGATGCTGTTGCATGACACCGACGAGGATACCGTTATGCGTACGGTGCCTCTCAACAGCACCGTGACGGTCATCAGGTATAACGACAACAGTCAATGCTGGATCGGTACCGAGGATGATTTTTTCTGGTACTGGGACGTATCGGATTTCAAAAAGATCACCATACCGGGTCCGACATTTGTATCAGTAAACAGGGTGCTGGTGGACCGGAAGGGAACCTTGTGGGTACTGCCGTATGGATATGCCGACGGCAATCCGTATGTACTTCCCTGGTGGGTGGGCATCAATTCGTTTGACGGGAATGTCTGGAAAAACTTCTCGCCGATATACTATCCGGCTATGGGCCATATGGGGGCCTCCACCGTCGCACAGGCCATCCTGCAGACCAGGGATGAGAGGATGTGGTTCGGATTCGAAGCCGGTCAGATAAAATGTTACGACCCGTCCTCGGATGAGTGGTGGCACTACTGCGTTTTCGGACAGGACCAGGGGGACGGGACATTTGTTAAAAGGAAAGGGCCGTGTCCGCCGGGCGACTGGGGGAAATGCGACGCGCTTGCTCAGGACAGCGCCGGGTATATGTGGATAAGCAGCTGGAACAATTTCAAAGGGAGTCTGCTCTGTTACAAGCCCTCCGTCGATGAAACGGAAGAGCTTACCGGTACCTATCGGCGTTTCCCGCCGATAGGTGATGCAAATCGTCCGGAGCCGGCGGACATCAATACTATTACCATCGATCGGTCACGGAATATCATCTACGGAACAGAGAGCGGCACTGTACGCATAGTGCGCTATGAGGGAGACCCGTTACAAGACGGCATACGGGTCGTCGCGGAGTTCACCAGTCTTCAAAAAATTTTCAAAGCGGTTACCCTCCCGGACAATTCGACCCTTGTTCTTACGGCGAAGGGGGTTTATCGCTTTGAACCGTCCGATACGACCCTGACGTTCCTTGAAGACTTCGATCGTAATGTGACGACGCTTGACGTTGAAGACGACAATATCCTCTGGTACGGCATCCCCGGCAAGGGGATCGTACGCTTCAATATGGTAACAAATGATAAAACCGTTTTCAACCGGGCGCAGGGTCTTGTGTCGACCCAGATCAATGACGTTTATATCGACAAAAAGAACGGGTATGTCTGGGCGGCGACCGACGAGGGCGTCTCGCGGCTGTCGCTTGGATACACCGCAGCACCCGCTTCGGAAAAGAAAACAGTCGTATATCCGAATCCTTTTTCCCGCCGCAGGCATGAGGTGATCTATTTTCAGGATATTCCACGTGAAGGGTCGATTCGGATTCACAGCCTCAACGGTAACCTGGTAGCCGCTCCGACGTTGCTGCGTAAAGGCGCGGGGGGAGAGAGTTATGAATGGAGACCATCATCGCGGATACCGGCGGGCACCTATTTCTACGTGATCATTGCTCCGAATATACGGAAAACCGGTAAATTGATTTTGACTCCTTGAAGTATCCCGCCCGGCGGCGGCTGGTCAGTCGGTGACGTAAAAAGGTCCCTATGGCGCGCATGAGGATAGCTCATATCATCTATTCTTTCCTGCCGGTCACGCAGAACTGGATCCACACGCAACTGCGTTGCAACACCGCATGCGACCATGTCGTGGTCAGCCTGATGGAGGAGAACCCGGAGCAGTTTCCCTGGGAACCGCGTTACACGGCATTCTCACCACTATCCCCCGTCACAACGCTGCGCCTGCTGCTTGCACGATACTGGATAGCGCAACCCGAACGATTTTTTCAATGGGCCATCGCAACGGCGCGGCCTGCCGTAATTCATGGACATTTCGCCCCTGAATCATGCCGGATTCTCACCCATGCGCGCCGGGAGCGCCTGCCGCTGGTTACGACGTTTTACGGACTGGACGTCGATAAGCTTGCGCGGCGGCGCTTCTGGAAAAAACGCTACCGGCCGCTTTTTTCATACGGAAGTTTTTTCATCGTCGAAGGGCCGTTTATGGGGAAACGGCTTCGTGCGATCGGCTGTCCTGAAGAAAAAATCCGCATCGTGCCCATAGGTGTCGATGGAGACCTCTACCGACGGACGTCCGGGCGGGCGCCTTCCGGCGCGGGCGATGACTCCGTCAAGGTACTTTTCACCGGCCTGAACCGAGAAAAAAAAGGACCAATGGATGCGGCGGCGGTTTTTTGCACAGCGGCGAAAAAGGACCGGCGGCTTACGCTTCATTGCGTCGGCGACGGCCGCTACCGCGGAGCGGTTGAACGCCTGCTGCTCCGTGCGGGCCTGCTCCACCGTGCGACCTTTTACGGGTATCTTCCTTTTGAAAAATATCGCGCGCTGCTCGCCTCGAGCGATATCGTGCTCGCCCCCAGCCGTTATGCGGCCGACGGTGACTGTGAAGGCGGGGCGCCGGTCGTCTGCATCGAGGCGCAGGTTGCGGGCAAACCGGTGGTGGCGACGCGCCATTGCGACATACCGTATGTCGTGCCGCACGGGGAAACGGGGCTACTTTCCGGCGAACGCGACACCGAAGCAATGGCCCGCGACCTGCTGCGCCTTGCACAAGATGACGGGTTGCGCAGACGCATGGGGGAAGCGGGAAAGCGCCACGCCTCCAGCCGGCATTCCGTCACGCGTCAGGTTGAAGGAATCAACGCCGTGTACCGCTCGGCGATGAGGGTGGAGTGTTCGACGGGGGGTGCCGATGAATGACGTAGGCGATGCGCTTGAGAGCGCGGCGCCCGCTTCACGCGAGCAGTGGCTCTCCTTTTGTGAAAGGTGCCCGGGCGCTACTTTTTTTCATACACCCCTCTGGGCGGGACTTTTCGAGCGGCGCTTTCCCCGCCGCTTCAGGGCGGCTCCCGTACTGTTCCGTTTTCGCGACGGCGCGACCGCGCTGCTCCCCGTGGTCGTCGGATATCGCCTGGGGGGGCTGTTGCGCACCGTGAGCTCAATGCCGTGCGGCACCTACGGCGGCTGGCTGTCGGCCATTCCGCTGCGCCAGGGGCAGGAGGCCGCGATCATGAGGCATCTCGAGCGGCATGATGACCTCGTGCTGCGGGAAAATCCCTTCCGGCCGATCAGCTTGACCAAAGGCAAATACCGGTTCCATGACGACCATACCCGGGCGATCGATCTCGCCGCGGGGTACGACGCCGCATGGAGGCGCGCCTCCGACGGGCACCGCAACGCGGTACGCAATGCGCGGCGGAGCGGGGTGGAGATCTGCGAGGCCGGCGATGCGGGGGGATGGGACGCCTACCTCGCGCTCTACGGCGCGTCGATCGAACGCTGGCGTCGACGTCGCATCTTTACCGGGGTAAGGCACGACCGCTCCCTGTTCCGGGAGATCGAGCGGATGGACCCGTCGCGGCGGAAATTATGGATTGCATCGGTAAAGGGAAAGGCCGTCGCGGGCATCCTCTGCTTCTACTGGAAGGAGCATGTGGTCGTCTGGCACGGGGCCGGTCTGTCGGAGTATTTTTCGTATCACCCCAACAACTTTCTCTACGACCGTGCCATCGCCCATGCGGCGGCGGCCGGTTACGCATGGTTCGACTGCAACCCCAGCGGCGGTCTGACGGGAGTAGACAAATTCAAACAGCACCTCGGCGCGCATATCCTGACGAGCAGGGTCTTCGTCGGCCGGTCGGTGCTCGGCAGGTTCATCGCCTTTCTCCGTTCGAGGCCCGGAGGCGTGTGGTGAAAAAAACGTTCGCGGGGTTTCTGGCCGTGCTGACCCTGGCGTGCTGCATGCCTGAGCGCGGCATTACGCGGCGCGAAGAGGTCGAGGTCAATTTACTCATCAGCGGCCCCGGGCGCGTTGTTGGTTGTCCCGCCGATACCGTCATTGCAAAGGGCGATACCCTTACCCTTTTCGCCGAGGCGGACGAGGGTGCGGTATTCACGGGATGGCGCCTCGGGTATTTTACTTCCGCGAACCCTCTGGTTCTTCCGGTAACGGGCGGCATGACCGTTGAGGCTGTTTTTTCATTGCGTCCCGATGCCATGGTGTTTATCGCCGCCCGTGATTCGGAATTTCTGATGGGGTCCGCCGATAAGGCGGCACATGCCTACGAAAAACCGCCGCATCCGGTACGTTTCACCTATGATTTTTTCATCGGCAGCCGTGAGGTGACCGCCGTGGAATATCGTCTGATAATGAGTGGGGCAGGCGGGGCCGGCGAAGGCGAAGACGATTCGCTGCCCGTAACGAACATTTCCTGGTACGACGCCGTGCTCTATTGCAACGCCCGAAGCCTGCAGACCGGTTACGATACGGTCTATTCCTACACTGCCCGGTGCTCCGATACCGGTAAATGCCCGTATATTCTCGAGAACCTCGAAATCCACTACGACCGTTTCGGTTACCGGCTGCCGACCGAGGCGGAGTGGGAGTATGCCTGCAGGGCCGGGAGCGACGATGAGTTTTTCTGGGGCGCATCGGTGCAGGAGGCCGGCGCATATGCATGGTACTTCGACAATGCCGAAAACCGGCTGCACCCCGTCGGCGGCAAGCTCCCCAACCGTTTCGGATTGTACGATATGGCGGGCAACGCGGCAGAGTGGGCCAACGACTGGCTTGGTTCTTTCCCCGATTCGCTCTGCATCGATCCGGTCGGCCCCGGGCACTTGACACAGGAGCAATTCGAAGCTTCATGGGAGCGGCCGCTGCGCGGCGGATCATACCGCCTGAGCTCGCCGTTTCTGCGGTCGGCGGTGCGGAAAGGACCGTACGAAATGACCTTTTCAGGTAAGCAGGTCGATATCGGGTTCAGGCTGGCGATGGGGGCTTTCGCGCCCCCGGCGGAAGGGGCGGCTGAAGCCGATGTCCCCGATTCGCTCTCGGCCGTCGTGGCATGTAATAAATCGGACCTTATCGCCCTGCTTGGGACGTACCGGATAAAGACGGCATTCGTATATACCGTCGGTCGAAAGGATTACTGCGCTTTCGTGGATTTCACACAGTCGCCGCTGCGGATTCTCAGATGCGGCAACGATACGGCGGTTGCGGCTCCGGCCATTTCCCCCGACGGTACATTCATCGCCTGGAGTTCGAAATCCGAAGGATCGTCGGGAACGAGCGTGATTACCGTCGTTTCATTGGACGATACCGCATTTCCCGTCACGGCGCGCCTGCCCGGGTTTTTGCCCCGGTGGTGGGCCGACCCCGAATCGCACGATACGTTTCTGGTGTATACCGACGGAGCGTCGCTCAACAGCATGGCGCAATGGTATCGGGAGAAGACCCTGCGGCATCGCATTGCGGCGGGTGTGCTGGAGGGAACTCCCGAGGTGCTCTGGAGCATGGGGTCCTATCACGGCGGTCTGAGCAGCGACGGCCGTTTTCTCGGTACGGCGTTTCCCACGGCGAAACTGGTCGACCTCAAGCTCAACGATACGAACATCTACTACTTCGTTCCGCCGTGGAACGGCCGGGACGACACCCCGCAGGTGTGTAATTTGTCGATGTCTCCCTCGCGTGCGTCGCCGGGCGAGGCGCTTTTTCTCGATTTCGGCTATCCCTCGACAAGTTCGCTTCTCGGGAAGCCCTACGGATTTCACTCGGTGGCCTTCATCGCGAATACCCGCCTCTTCAGCCCCGATCACGTATCGCAGTGGTTCGAGGCTCCGCCGGAATACGACCGGTGGAACTTTACCGAGTGGACGAATTATCCCGGCGCCTTCGCCGCGCTGGCGCAGACCGCCGTCGAAGGCGACGACGATGCCGTCGTCGCGGTCGATTGCGCGACCGCGGCATTCCGTATTTTGATAAAAGGAAAAAACCTCCGCGATGTCGCCGTCTGGATCGATCCGCGGGACGTTTCGGAGGGCGACGACCCCTACCGTCATTTCGGGATGTACGACGTGCCGATCCAGACCGCC
>JAFGNB010000279.1 GCA_016927235.1 Chitinispirillaceae bacterium | reverse complement strand
TCCATGGCGGCCACGGTCTTCCCGTCGTCGTTGTTGCGCATATAAAAAGCTTTGATTTCCCTGGGATAATCATACACGACGACCGGTTTCTGGAACGCGACCTCGGTAAGGTACTGTTCGTGCTCCGACTGCAGGTCGCTTCCCCAGGAGACCTTGAAGGCGAACCGGTCGTTGTTGCGTGCCAGGATGCCTATTGCCTCGGCGTAGGTGATGCGCTCAAAGGGTGAGGTAGCGATCCCTTCGAGCCGGGAGATGACCTCCCGATCGATCCGTTCGTTGAAAAAGGCGAGGTCGCCGCCGTGGTTGTCGAGTGCGAACCTCGCCAGGTGCCGAACAAATGCCTCGGCGAGGTCCATGTCGTCGGCAAGACGGTAGAACGCGGCCTCGGGCTCGATCATCCAGAACTCGGCGAGGTGCCGGGGCGTATTGGAATTTTCGGCCCTGAAGGTGGGGCCGAAGGTGTAGATCTTTCCGAGGGCGAGCGCGCAGATCTCCCCCTCGAGCTGGCCGCTGACCGTCAGGCCCGCCTCCCTGCCGAAGAAATCCCTGCTGAAGTCAACGCCGCCCTCCCCGGTGCGGGGAGGATCGTTGATGTCGAGCGTGGTTACCCGGAACATCTCGCCGGCGCCCTCGCAGTCGCTCGTCGTGACAATGGGGGTGTGGATGTAAAAAAAACCCCGTTCCCTGAAGAACGAATGGACTGCGAAGCTCAGTCCGCTGCGCAGCCGCAGGACCGCGCCGATCGAATTGGTGCGCGGACGCAGGTGGGCGATTTCGCGGAGGTATTCGAACGTGTGATGCTTTTTCTGCAGCGGATAATCAACCGGGGCGATACCGTACGCGGTGATGTCCGTCGCCAGAAGCTCATACTTCTGCCCCCTGCCCTCCGACGGCCGGACGTCGCCTTCGACGGAAACGCTGCTTCCGGTAGTCAATGCGCGAACCGTTGCCGCGTAGGAAGCGAGCGACGCGGGGGCGATGATCTGGAGGTTCGCCACACAGGAACCGTCGTTGACTTCGATAAAAGAAAAATCCTTTGCATCGCGCCGGGTACGCACCCATCCGTGCACCCGCACCCTTCCTGCCGGAGCGCTGCTTTCCAGAATCGCCGTAATCGGGGTCGGCCTCATACCGACTCTCCATGATAATCGATGAGGGTGACGGGGCGATAGTGCCCGATTGTTTCTTGATAATTGAGAAAAGGCAGCCCGATGATGGCGAAGATGCCGGCGACCTGAGAACCTGCCCGCTCGACCATCGTCGCCACCGCCCGGAGGGTTCCGCCGGTGGCGATGAGGTCGTCGATGATGAGCCACCGTCTGCCGGGAGTGAGATCCGCCTCGTGTATTTCAAGTGTGGCGCTGCCGTACTCGAGATCATAACTCTGCCGGAGCGTTTTGCCGGGGAGTTTTCCTTTTTTTCGTGCCAGGACCAGCGGAATGCCCGTCTTTTCGGCATAGCAGGCGCCGAGCAGAAACCCGCGGCTCTCGATTGCGATCACGCCGTCGACTTTATCAGCGCGATACTGTTCGATCATCTTCGCCACCGTGTATCGAAACGCTTCAGGATTAGTGAAAATACTTGTAATATCGTAAAAAAGGATCCCCGGCTTGGGGAAGTCGGGGACTTTTCTGATCGCTTCATCGAGGTCCATGCGTCACTCCTTAGGGTGAATGTGAAACGAATAATGAAAATACATTTTTACATTGATCCTGCTGTAAGGGATTTCCGACCGTACAGGGAGGAGATGAATTAATTATTTTCAAAATGGGGAGGATATGGCTCCTGCAGCATGCCTGCCGGACTACTGAACACCCCGCGCGGGCACGGTCGGATTCGTTACGTGCTCGAACGGACAGTAAGTAATGAGAGAAATCGCCGTCAGTGGAGAAACAACATGGATATTCATATCTTATTCATATTTTCAAGGAGGGACCCATGAAACAGTATCGGCTGGTGCTTTCGGTAATCGCATTTTCGTTGATCCCCGCATCATTGAACGCCCAGATCGGCATAAAATTCCGGGGGAGCGGCAGCTGGTGCTTCAGCGACCGGTACGATCAGGCATTTGTCAACAGCAACCAGGAGACGGTGGTCGGTCAGGTCATGAGCATCGATACGGTCACGCCGTACCGGGATATGGCTTCGGGAATCCGAATGGTGCTCAAAACCGAGCGGGAGGACATCACCGTGCACCTCGGACCGGCATGGTTCATCCTTTATCAGGACATGGCGCTCTCGGTCAACGATAAAAACATCGAAGTGCGCGGCTGCAGGACCATGATCGACGGCAAGCCGGTGATCATGGCGTCAACCCTGGTGCGCCGCGACCGGGTGCTGCTCCTACGCGACAAGGAGGGAATACCCTACTGGTGCGCCTGGCGGCCGAAATTCAATTGAGAAGTAAGGGTTCACTATGTGACACCCTTACGCAATCTATTGAACGCCTACTCCACGCCCGACGCCCCCTTCACCTTTCGGCGTGTCAGCCGTTTCTGCAGGATGAGGGACTTCCGCCGCGGGTCGTAACGCTTCCGCCGCTGCGGCGGCAGATCGGCGACGGTCGCTTCGGTAAATCCAAGCCGGGAGAACCAGTCGGAGGTCTGTGTGGTGAGCACGAAGACCGCCTTGAGGCGCAGCGCGATCGCCCGGTCGACCAGGCAGCCGATGATCTTCCCGCCGATGCCGAGGTTTTCGTAGGTTTCATCGACGACGACCGCGGCGATCTCTGCCCGGCGATCGTCGACAAGATGGAGCGCCCCGCAGCCGTGAATGGTGCCGTCCACCTCGTAGACGGAGTAATCGTCAACCCTCTCTTCGAGATCGGCGGCGGTCCGCGGCACCAGAAGCTCATCTTCGATGGCTGACTGCATCAGGCGAAGCACCTCGGGGATGTCCGCGGAGGTCATGGGGCGGATGTTTTCGTGCTGATTGGCGTACACCATGGTGCCCAGACCGCGGTTGGTAAAAATCTCCTTGAGGATCATTCCCTCCGCAGCGCCGTCGATGATATGGACGCGCCGCACCCCTGCGCTGCATGCCTGAAAGGCGAAGTTTATCAATTCGAGGCTGGGATCCCGTTTTTTCCATTTGTTCCGTTCGAGAAAAAGGCCGGCATTGGCGACGGTAAGCTGCGTAATCGTGCCGTCGTCGGCGACGTTTGTCCCTTCGGGGAGGTTGTACTCCTGCGCACGGATCCGGCCTCCGTTGGTCAGAAAGAAGAGCTTCGCCGCTTTCAGGGATACGCTGATCGTGCAGGCAAGTTCGTTCGACGAAAGGTTGTAGGGCTTCCCCTTTGCGCTCCAGCCGATATTGGGAAAAATGGGGATGAGCCGGTCGGCGAGGACGTTTTCCACGATGTCCGACTGCAACCGCTCGACAATGCCCGAACTCTGAAAATCAATGCCGTTGCGCACGCCCATGCTCCGCGCCTTCACCCAGTTGCCGAGCACCGCATGTGCACCGTATTCGGCCAGCACGGTCATGATTTTATTGGAGACATCGAACGCCGCCATCTTGATAAAGGGGATCGATTCGGGCGGCGAAATCCGGATGCCGTTTACCCGTTTGCACTGGATCCCGTAGGTGGCGAGCACCTCGTCGATCCGGCTCCGCGCTCCCGGAACCAGAATGATGCGGATGCCCATGCGGTGGAGGAGCACGAGGTCCTTGATGAGAATGGGAATGAAGGGGCTGGCGATCAGCCCGCTGGAGATCTTGATGACGAAGATCTCCCCGGTGAACTGGTCGACATAGCCGAAGGCCTGCCGGATGACTTCGACATGTTCCCTGAGACTGGTTTTATTCATAGTCGCTCGCTTGTGAAGATAGGTGAAGAAAATATACTATGCGGGTCTCTCAAGAGATGGGGTCGGGCCTCTTTGGAGCGACACCGGGCCGTGCGTCGCTCCAAAGAGGCCGCCGCCTGCTCCTGTTGGCTCTACCCTATCCGGCATCCGCATGATATACTCAAACCGTTATGAAATCACCACAGGGACTCCGGCTGCGTCACCGCCTCTTCTTCCTTCTCATGCTCTGTTTCGCCGCAGCGATTTTAGGCGACAGTACGGCGGAGGCGCTGCTGCTCGGCCGGTTCGGGCCGGCGTTGATCCCGCGAATGTTCTGTGTAAATGCGGCGGCGCTGTTCATCCTCTCCGGGGCGATGCTTACGGTGATCGACCGGCTCGACCGGAGGATTTTTTTCTTTTATATGCTGCTTGCTCACGGCGTGATCCTCCTGTTGCTGCGGCTGGCGATTGCGGCCGGCGCGTATTTTCTCTTCCCGCCGCTTTTCTCGTATGCCTACAGCAGTAAAATTCTTTTCTTTCTTCTTTTCTGGACGATTGCCAATGATCTGATCGATTCGCGGAGCGCCGGGAAAGAGTTTCCCGCGATCGCCGCGGGAGGCACGATCGGGGCGATCGGCGTTTCGTTTTCGATCCCCGGCCTGATGCGGTTTATTGCCGTTGAAAATCTTCTTGTCGTATGGGCGCTGCTGGCAGTGGCGACGGGGGCGCTCCTGCTGCCGCTGGAGAGGCGATACCGGGAACTCGGCCCCGCTCAAAAAAAGAGCTCCGGGGATCCGCGCCCTTTAATGAAAAAAATCCTGCCGCTGTCGCTTCTGCGTGATGAACCGCTCCTGCGCATGATGGCGGCGTTCTATCTGCTGGTCTTTTTCCTGCTGCTCAATCAGCATATGATTTTTTACCGTGAAGTAAAGAAGGCGTGCGCCTCCGCAGGGGAAATCGCGTCATTTTTAGGCGGCTTCAACGGGTTCAGCATGCTTTCGACCTGCCTTTTACAAGTAGGAATCTCCGGCGCGCTGATGCGGCGTCTCGGGTCGACGCGTTCGATGATGCTGCTTCCCGCGGCGCTGCTTTGCGTCTTTCTCACTATGACACTCACGGGCGGATTGCCGGGTGAAGGGCTCCGGCTCTTTTTCTGGGCCGTCATCATCGGCATGGGAATCCGGACGGCATTTTTCGACGCCTTTTTTTCACCCAATTTCCAGCTCTTTTTTTCGGGCCTTCCCAGGGAGGTCCGCGGAAGGGGCAAGCTGCTCATTGAAGGGGTCGTCAAACCGGTCGCCATGATCGGGGCGGGATGCTGGATGCTCTGGTGCGTCCCCCGTCTGGAGTTCCGCACGCATCTTGGGTTGATGGTCGTTGCGGCGGCGGCGGGGCTTGTTACTGCGGTGCGTCTGAAAAACGCCTATGCAAAAACGCTTCTCCGGTATCTGACCGGTTCTACCGAAAGTAAAAAAAGCGCGCTTCTGGAGCAATTGGATTTCGCCGGCGGAGAAAACATTTTGAAGTTCCTTGCCGATAAGCTGAATCATGAGGATTTCGAGGTGCAAAAACTGCTCATCGAAATCATCGCTTCCGCGGGAACCGGCGAAGCGGCGGCGCTGCTGACGGATCGCCTGGATCGTTCCGGCGAAAAACTCACGGCAACGATCGTCGCCGCACTGGGCAATTTTCCCGAACCGCAGGTCGCCGAACGGCTGACCGCGTGCCTGGATCATCCTGATCATCGCGTGGTGGCGAACGCGGTTGAAGCGCTTGCGCGCTGCACGACCGACGGCCTTGACAAGCGGCTTAAGCCGCTGCTGGCTCATCCGGGCGGGCGGGTACGCGCCAATGCGATCCGGGCGCTCTGGGGTGCGTGCGGCAGCGGCGCGCACGACCGGTATTGCGAAATGTTACGCTCAATGATCCATGGCGGCACTCCGGAGGAGTGCGCCGCCGCCCTCCATGCGGCAGGCGGGATCGCCGATGAAAACGTCTCGAAGCTGCTGTTCGATTTCTGCCGCACGAACACGACCGTCCTTTTCCGCTCGGAGATCGTCCATCGCCAGGCGGTGACCGCATTGGGGAAAAAACGCAGCCCCCGCGCGATGGAGATGCTGCTGCAGCTTGCCCCTGCATCCTCGCCCCGGCAGCGCGCATCAATCGTGACGGTGCTGGGCACGCTCCTGCCCTCTATCGATGAAACGTGCTGGCGGGAGAGTGTCGTAAAAGGAGACGCCCTCTCGAAAAACTGCCTCCTGCAGGGGTTGCGCAGGGCGAAAGCGGCGGTTTCAACCGAATCGGCGGCAGCGCTTACCCGCACGGCAATGAGGGAAATCGAGGCGATCGAAGGGGAAAAACGGCCGCTGCAGGTGCTGTTGTCGGGCGGGTGGGGTCGCACGGCGCTGCTTGCGTGTGCCGTGCGCGAGGAGCTCATCGATATACGCCTCGACACGCTGCTTCATTGTATCGCACTTCTCGACCCTTCGGGAGTCGTCGGGTCGGTCATTCAGCGCATCAACCATACCGATGCGCACGTGCGCGCACGTGCCCTCGAGGTCCTCGAAAATACCGGCGACGAAAAAATCAACCGGGCGGTCATCGCCTGCATCGAATGGCTCGATACGCTGCCGCCAATGCCTGAAGAGAACAATACGCCCGCCCGGAACAAGGCAACAAATGTGGCGGAAACCTATCGCGACAGCCGGAATGAATGGGTCGCCGCCTGCGCGGAGTACGCCGGTGCATCTTCCACCGCCGCCGTATAGGTGAAAACGCTGTTTCCGGCCGTCGGACCGAACTATTTTTCACTCGTACTGACAGATAACCTCTGCGATTCCGCGCTATGACAGATCACGACTATTTACGGGAACTCAACGAACAACAGCAGCAGGCGGTCACCTGGGGCGACGGACCGCTCCTGGTGGTGGCCGGCGCGGGGAGCGGAAAAACGCGCACGCTTGCCTACCGGGTCGCCTACCTGATCGCCCGCGGGGTGGCGCCGGAGCGCATCATGCTGCTTACCTTCACCCGGCGCGCCAGCCGCGAGATGCTCAGCCGGGCGGCAACAGCTCTGGGGGACAAGGCTGCGGTCGTCTCGGAGGTATGGGGCGGAACGTTTCACGCCACGGCCAACCGGCTGCTGCGGATCTACGGCAAGGCGCTCGACCTGGCGCCGGAGTTCACCATTATGGACCAGTCGGACGCCGAAGACATGCTGCAGGTGATCCGGCATAAAATCATCGATAAAAAGGCACGGGGGCGCTTCCCCCGCAAAGGGACGCTGCTGGCCGTTTACTCGCGCCGGATGAATTCGGGCGAGGAGCTCGACGAAATCCTGCGGCACCGGTACCCGTGGTGCGAACAGTGGGCGGAGGAGCTCGGAAAAATTTTTAGGGAATATGTCATTGTCAAGCAGCAGCGCAATGTGCTCGATTACGACGACCTGCTCGCGTACTGGCGCTACCTGCTGAGCGATTCGGGGGCGGCCGCGCACCTCCAGGAGCGGTTCGACCACATCCTCGTCGACGAGTACCAGGACACCAACCGGCTCCAGGCCGAGATCCTGCTCGGCATGCGCCGGCGCAACCGCAACATCATGGTGGTGGGCGACGACGCCCAGAGCATCTACAGCTTCAGGGCGGCCACGGTGCGCAACATGCTCGACTTCCCCTCCCTCTTTCCCGGAACGCATACGGTGCTGCTCGAACGGAATTACCGCTCCTGCGAGCCGATCCTCGCCACCACGAACCGTGTGATCGCCCAGGCAAAGGAGCGGTTCTCGAAAACGCTCTTTTCCACCCGCGAGGGGTGTGATGCGCCGCAGCTCGTCACCTGCGGCGACGAGGAGCACGAAGCCGAAACGATCGTCGGAAAGGTTCTTTACCATTACGAACAGGGGGTCGCGCTCCACCGCCAGGCGGTGCTTTTCCGCGCCGGGAGCCACTCCGCCGCCCTCGAGCTGGCGCTCATGAAAAAGGAGATCCCATTCCACAAGTGGGGGGGGCTGAAGTTCCTCGAGGCGGCCCATATCAAGGATTTCATAGCCTTCATGCGGGTTCTCGAGAATCCGCGCGACGAGATCTCGTGGTTCCGGGTGCTGCAGCTCTACGAAGGCGTGGGTTCCGCCACCGCCGCGGCGGTATACGAGTATCTCTCTTCGCAGCAGTTCAACGCGGCGCTGATCGCTTCGGCGCCGGTCGCGCCGAAGGTGCAGCGGGAGCTCGCAGCGCTCGGGGCGCTCTTTACCGATGCGACAACGGGGAAAGCGACGGAGCTTGCCGTCCTTCTCGACCGCATCGGCCGCCTCTACCTTCCGCTGCTCGAAAAGAACTATGAAAACGCTCCGCCGCGCCGCAACGACATCGAGCATATCATCGAACTGGCCGCCCCGTACCGTTCGCGCAGCCGCTTCCTTGCCGAAATCACCCTCGACCCGCCGAGTTCCACAAGCGATTTCGCCGGACCCCCTTCGCGCGACGAGGATTATCTCATCCTCTCCACCATCCACTCGGCCAAAGGGTGCGAATGGGACGTGGTCTACCTCATCCACGCCGCCGACGGCTGCCTCCCCTCCGATATGGCGACCGGCTCCGACGACGAGATCGAGGAGGAGCTGCGCCTCGCCTACGTTGCCATGACCCGCGCCCGCGACCGGCTTTACGTCACCTGGCCCATGCGCTTCTACTCCCACCCGCAGGGGTTCTCCGACGGCCACGTGTACGGCCAGTGCAGCCGGTTCTTTACAAAGGATGTCGTCGCCACCATGGAGAGCGTCGCCGCGCCTGGGTTTGAGCCGTACGACGAGGTCGAGGATTTCGACCGCGGGGCGGATGTCAAGGGGAAGATGCGGGGGATGTGGGAGTAGAGACGCACGGCCGTGCGTCTCTATGATAACGGCACCCCTGCAATCCCGCCACCACCGTAGAGACGCCATGGCATGGCGTCTCTACAATAACAGCACCCCCCCCCGGGGGGGACGAATAAGGGACATCGGCCAAGAGGGGGTAGTGGAGGAGAGATGAACAGGCGGTTTTATATCACCCCCGGCAATGATAAAACGCACCGGCCTACTGTATAATTTAATGGAATTGTTATTTAAAATACAGTATATTTTAAATAGATGATTTCAAAAATACAGATCAAGAGGATAGTCGATTCCCGATTAACTGATTGCGGCGCACGGCGACTGGTTTTGCTTGTCGGAGCGCGCCAGACGGGTAAAACCACGTCGGTCCGTCTCAATTACCCCGACCTGCCCTATTTCAACCTTGATTCGCTTGAATACCGGTTGCAGCTCAATGATGTTGCGTCATTCGACTGGGGCACGACCGTCGGAAATGCAGTACTTGACGAAGTGCAGAAACTGCCGCAGGCGCTCGAGAAGGTAAAATTCGCCTATGACGAGGGCACGGTTGACTTCTCCGTGCTCCTCGGTTCCGCGCAGATACTTCTTCTTAAACGGATACGGGAGTCGCTGGCGGGACGGGTTTTTATTTACGAATTGTGGCCGCTGACGCTTTCGGAACTGGCGCACGGCGCCTCGGACGATGCCGTGCCGCAACCGCTGCTGTTTCAGGCGCTTGGTGCGCCATGCCTGAAAACGGCGTTCGGCGGGTTGCCGTCCGTTCTCATCGGTGAAGAACAACGCCGGCGGATCGAAGCGGAGAACCACCTGCTGCAATGGGGCGGCATGCCGGGGCTGCTCCATTTTGACGGAGACGAAGACCGGCGCGACTGGCTCCGATCGTACAACCTCTCCTACCTTGAGCGCGACCTGGCGGACTTGAGCCGCATGAACGATCTCGGTCCGTTCCGTAAATTCCACACGCTTGCCGCAGCGCGCAGCACAGGCATGCTGTCGTTCTCTTCACTTGGAAACGATGCGGGCGTTTCGGCACCCACCGCTCGAAAATATCTGGAATACCTTACTATTTCCTATCAGGCGTTCTTTCTGCCGCCTTTTTCACGCAACATAACAAGTACGGCGGTAAAGACCCCGAAAATCTACTGGTCCGACGTCGGCCTTATGCGCCAGTTAACGGGAAACAGCGGACCAACGGACGGCGGTATATTTGAAACCCATGTAATTTCCGAAATCTACAAGTACGTTCGAACGACGGGCAACGCAACGGAAATGTTTTTTTATCGTACCCGCAGCGGGATGGAAGTCGACTGTCTCCTGAAAACACATGCAGGAATCGTCGGCCTCGAAATCAAAAACCGGGAGCGGATCACCGCCACCGACGCCGCCTCATTGCGTGCCCTCGGTGCCGCACTGGGGAAAGAATGGAGAGGCGGAATCGTCGTCTGCAGGGGAAACACCATTATCGATATGGGTGAAAATATCTGGGCAATGCCGTCCTGGAGATTGCTGGGATAAATGTAGAGACGCACGGCCGTGCGTCTCTACATTTACGGCGCCCCTGCCATCCCGCCATCACCGTAGAGACGCCATGGCATGGCGTCTCTACAATACCGCGAATACCCGGCCGGCAATAATGAATCATACCTGATACCGCCTCTGCTTCTCGCCGCTACTGCTCCCCCCCCCCCGATTCATTGCATCTTTTCGGCCGTCCCCCCAGGGGGGACGAAAAGGTGACGTCTGCCAGCGGGGGGCATTGGGGCAAAGAGGAACTGGCGTTCCCATTTCCTTCTTTTCTCGTAGGCTGTAGAGACGTAGCGCGCTACGTCTCTACCATCATGTCACCCCGCCATCCCCCCACACCGAGACGCACGGCCGTGCGTCTCTACGATAACGGCACACCTGCCATCCCTCCCTTAAAAAAGCCTTCCCTTTTTCCTATTTAAGCGGTATAATAGAAGAGTTGTTTCGACATTGGTGAAGCATTACTATAAAATTAATGAAATCGTCGATGCGGTCGTTTTTCTCCGAATGAAGAGGTTGGTAATAATGACGGGTACCGCCCCTATTCACAATTTTTATTATTCGGCAGGTATGCCCATGCCGCACCGCCGCGACGCTTCCACCGCAAACTTAACATTTGATATTACCGTCAACCGGGGAGCGCATCGTGCGTCGTCATGACCGGCTGCTCCGCGGTTTTCCGGCGCACGTCTTTTTGAGATGCGTTACCGCACTGCTGATGTCTGCAACTTCAGCCGAGCTTCTGGCCGCCGACTATTTCTGGGATATCTCCACTTCTTCAGGTTACCAGGCGGGAAGCGGCACGTGGGGGAGCAACAACTACTGGACGCTCAACGGCACGTCGCTGGTCGCCTGGCCGGGGGCGGGAAACAGCGCCACCTTCGCCGGATCGGACGGCACCTGGGCGATCACCGTCAGCGGCACGCAGAACGTCGACAGCATCTATTTCGGCAACAGCACCTACACGCTGAGCAGCGGCACGGTCAATCTTGGAAGTAAATCCGGCATCACTCTCGCGTCCGGGAAAACCGCCACCATAAGCGCGGTGATCGCCGGCACTGGAGGGCTGAGCGTAAAGGGAGGGACGGCGTCGCTGAGCACGCTGAACCTGAGCGGCGCCAACACCTACACCGGGGTGACGACCCTCACCGGACCGAACCTCCGCTGCAACGTTTCGACACTGGCCAACGGCGGGTCGAACAGCGCCATCGGCGCGGCGTCGAGCAGCGCATCCAACCTCGTGCTGAATGGAGGGCAGTTGCGCTATACCGGGAGCGGAGCGAGCACCGACCGTCTTTTCACCCTGAATACGACCACCTCGTTCATTTACAGCAGCGGAAGCGGGGCGATGAACTTCACCAACACCGGTTCGATCGCCTTCAGCGGTTCAGACACCCGCACTCTTGAGTTCGGCGGCGCGTACAGCGGATCGAGTACGTTCGCCCCGGTCATCGGCGACGGGACGGGCGGCGCAACGTCAATCACCAAGACGGGAAGCCCCAACAGCTGGATATTCACGGGTAACAATACCTACACCGGCGCCACCACCATCAGCGCCGGAACGATCCAGATCGGCAATAATGGCACCACCGGCGCCATTGCCGGCAATATCTCCAACAGCGACGCACTGGTTTTTTACCGGTCGAACGATCTCACCTACGGCGGTGTCATTTCGGGAAGCGGGACCGTGACGAAAAACGGGGCGGGCGCCCTGACGTTTACAGGGACCAACACCTACACCGGAACGACGACCATCAGCGCCGGGACCCTGCAGATCGGCAACAACGGCACCACCGGCGCCATCTCAAATTCAAGCAACGTGACCAACGGCGGGACGCTCACCTTTTACCGGTCTGACGACTACACGTACGGCGGAGTGATTTCAAGTACCGGCGCGGTGACGAAAAACGGCGCCGGAACCGTGACACTCTCAAATACCAACACCTATACCGGCACGACGACGATTTCCGCCGGCACGCTGCTTATCACCGGATCGACCGCTTCAGGCAGCGCGGTAACCGTGGCAGACGGCGCAACGCTCGGGGGCACCGGCACGGTGAGCGGCACGGTGGCGGCAAACGGCGCGATCTCACCGGGAACCAGCGGCTACGGCACTTTGACAATCGGCAACAGCCTCACCTTTTCCGGCACCGGCAGCTTCGTCGGCACCCTCGGCGGCACCACCGCGGGAACGAACTACGACCAGGCGGTGATGAGCACCGGCACGCTCACGCTGGGGAGTGCGACGCTGGACCTGACCCTGGCGTACGCGCCGACCGCGACGCACACCTATACCATTATCAACAACGCGGGTTCCAATGCGGTGAGCGGCACGTTCAGCGGCTACGCGCAGGGGAGCACGGTGCAACTCACCTACAGCTCCACCAGTTACGATTTTACCATAAGTTACATTGGCGGCACGGGTAACGACGTGGTGCTCACCTGTTCGGGAGTCACCCCCCCTGAGGACTACGGCGACTGGGATTACTCCCAGGTAATAACCCTCAACACCACCGCCTCCGGCGCGAACGTCAGCGGCAACGTGCTCGATTTCCCGGTGCTGCTGCGGCTCAATCCCGGCAATTTCGACGATTTCACCCATACTCTCGCCGGGGGGGCCGACGTCCGGTTCGCCAAGATCGACGGCACGCATCTTGACTACTGCATCGAACGGTGGCTCGACGGGGGCGGCAACAACGACACCGCCGAGATCTGGATCAAGATCGATACGGTGTACGGCAACAGCGCTTCCCAGGGGTTCGTCATGTACTGGGGGAAAACGGGAAAGACCAGTCAATCGAACAGCTCTGCGGTATTCTCTACCGACAACGACTTCTCCGCCGTCTATTTTCTCGACCAGTCGAGCGGCGCGGCGATCGACTACACGGCAAACGGCAAGGACGGCACGGAAAGCGGCAGCGTGCCCAACCAGCAAGCGGGCATGATCGGCAAGGGCCAGAGCTTCGACGGCAACGGCGACTACTTCGACGCGGGCAACGGCGACCCGTTCGACATGTCGACCGACGACAAGGTTACCATCATGGCATGGGTGAAACCCGCGGGAAACGCCGTCGCGGGTACCATAGAAGGAATTGCCAGCAAATGGCAATGGAATACGGGGAGTTATCAGGAGTATGAACTCGGCGAAAGCAGCTCGAGCGGCTTCTTTTTCGCCATCTCCTCCACCGGTTCAAACTACGAATTCGTCTACGATGTCGGCGGCCCGCCGACCAACGGCACCTGGTATCATGTCGCCGGCACCATGGACGGATCGAAGATGGTGCTCTTCATAAACGGATCGCCCAACGACAGCAGCACCGACATGAGCTCCATCTATCACACGGAGAGCGGATCGTTCCGCATCGGACTCATCGACGACGACAACGGCAGCTACCGCCAGTACTACAACGGCACCATCGACCAGGTCGTGCTTTCGAAAACCAACCGCAGCGCCCACTGGATCAGGCTCTGCTTCGAGAACCAGAAGGCGGCCCAGACGCTCGTGGAGATGAGCGGCCGCTTTACGTGGGACAACTCGACGGGCGACGGGTTCCAGGCGGTCGACGGCACCTGGGGAACGCACGATTACTGGTCGATCGACGGCAAGACGCTTTTTGCCTGGCCGGGTGCGGGAAACACGGCCGTGTTCGCCGGAGGGGACGGCACCTATGCGATTACCGTGAGCGGCACGCAGAGCGTCGATAAGATTATTTTCAGCAACAGCGGCTATACACTCGGCAGCGGCACC
>JAFGNB010000278.1 GCA_016927235.1 Chitinispirillaceae bacterium | reverse complement strand
GAGCATGTCGGGTATGCCCAGGGGCAACGCACTGAGATTTATAGTGGCCCGCATCGTTGAAGGAGCGAGGGCATCAAGCCCCGTTTCGCCTCTTACGGTAAATACGCCGTCATCGAGGTTCCCCCGCAGTGTTTCGATCCGCAGCTTCTTCGGGTCGGCAAGGACGCGTCCGTTGAGCGAGTGAAGCCGCTGCGAAATTCCCGGAAGCGTCATGCCGATATCGTTCAGCCGTACGTCCGCCTTGAGGTCGGGCACCTTTATTGTTCCTTTGAAGAATGCGTCAACGTCAACGCTCCCTTCAATATCGCCGAGTTCCGGCGCAAAATGGCGCGCAATCGTCAATGGTACGCTCCCGCTCAGGGCCGCATCGTGCGGTCCTTCAAGAAGGCCGTTCGCATGCCCTTTAAGCGCTCCCTCGCCCGCCAGGGTAATGGTAAACTCGGGGATCGAATAACGATGGCGCTCAAGCCGAGCGTGAAGTCCGTGCATTTCGATGATCCGGAGATCATTGTAGGTGAGTGTCAGACCCGCAATGTCAAGGGTGCCGGCGATACCGGAGAGGGTGTCGGCGTTTCCCGACACCGTTGCCTCGGCGGTCAGCGTTCCTTCGAGCCTCTGCCCCGACAATGCAAGGTAGGGGGCGAGAAGCAGATTGTTGAAGGCCATGTCCGCCGTGAACGCCTTGGTCTCAAGGTTGTAGCCCGCCTGCAGCTCCCCTCCGGCAATGCCGGACACCGCAAGGCGCTGATCATGAAGGTCAAGGCGCAGAACGATGTCATCGAGCCCAGCCTTCCCGATGCGGATGCCGCTGATCCCGAGTTTTCCACTTGCTTCCGGCCGTCCGTACGTTCCGCCCGCATGCAGCTTCATGGAGAATACGCCGTCAAGCGAGTCGTTTTTTGCAAGGGCGGCTATCGTGTTGAGGCGTATTCCCGGCGCCGAAAGCGCTATGTCAAAGGAGTCTTTCAGTGAGGCCCATCCGACAGCGGTCAGTTCCTGCCCGGGGCCGACCGTAATGCGCATCGGTTGAACGATCATGCGCTGCCCGGCGAATTGTGCGCTCAGGTCGATTCGCGAGATATGCTGCCCCGCCGCGGCGAGGTCCTTAGCGGAAAGAAGAAAGTGCCCACGGAGATCCTCAATCGACCCCCCGACGACCGCATCGACCTTCGCCGTCCCTTCGATTGAATCGATGAAATCGCCGATATCGAGGCCGCCGGACGTTAACGAACAGTCGAACGTCATGCTGTCAAACGGGAGAATCAGCCCTTTATCAAAAACTTTTGCGGAGCCGCTGAGCGTCAGGTGCGAGTTATCGTTGACAAGTTCCAGCCGTTGCACCCGCGCGGTGCCGCCGGAATCAAGCCCCGCTTCAAACACGACGTTTCCTGCGCGGATGGTGCGGTAGACAATCGTGTCGGCTGTCAGTTCGATAGCCGCCTGCGGACGTTTCGGATTACCTTTGATATGCGCCGATAGGGCGACACTTCCGGAAAGATCCACTCCGCCGGTCGAATCGAGAAAGTCGTTGAAAAAAAGCCCGGGCGATACGAGCGACGCATCAAACGCCATCCGTTCGAACGGAAGAAGCGCGCCGTCTTCGAGCAGCTCCGCCGATCCGGAAAAACGCAGACGGGAATTCCCGTTGGCAAGCGCAAGTCGCTTCACCAGCGCCGTGCCGTCACGCTCAAGTCCGGCCTCAAGCGCCACATTCCCCACGCGTATGCGGCGAAACGCCACCGTATCGGCATTCACTTCGACCGCCACCTCCGGTTGTTTCAGATCACCTTCGACATGCGCCATAACAACCGCGCTTCCCGATACGCCGTCGATGCCGGCGAATTCGAGCAGTGTGTCAAGCGCCGGCGCTGCTATCTCCAGCGCCGCCTCCACGGTTTCTGAGGGGATGCGATACCGTCCGGATAGCGAGAACGCCGTTGTGCCGAGCGTTCCCGTGAGGCGATGCACCAGCGCTGTCCCCCGCACAACTGCGGCGGAGCATGCCACGGCTGCGTCGAGCGGCGGTGACGATGTGTCTAGTTGCAGCGCGGCAATGCGCGCCGAAACTCCCAGCGTTGCGTCAAGCAAATCGGGATGCGCGCCCTGCCCATCGAGCGCAATCGAAACCGCAGCCGTGCCGGACAGCCCCGGCGCCAGTTTTCTAAGCGGAATGTCGTCGCCTGATATTTCGAGATCGTAATGAAGGTTCTGTACCAGTCGGGGTGCCGCGAAAAAACCATCGGGAAACATACCTCGCGCGTCAATGTTCCCCGACGCATCAAGCCCGCCCGCCGCGGTTCCGATGTGGAGTGCGGCAAGTCTGAGCACACGGTCCTCCAGGTGCGCCGCCAGACCGACCGAATCGACCGGATATCCCATCACCGATCCGCCGTGGTAAGCGGCGTTAAGGTCGATATGAGGGTCCGCAACCCTACCACGAAAATGCAGACGCAGTTTTGTCATACCGCTGAGCTCGCTTTCGAGCCCTGCGGCCAAGCGGATTTCGTGAAGCGCAAGGTCGGCGACCGCGGCAAGATTGACAAGAGGGCTGTCCAACGGCGCAAGGACGCTGCCGGCGAGCGAAATAAATGAAGAGTCGGTCCGCAGTCTCATTTCCACGGTATCGATACCCCTGTTTCGAATTCGTGCGGCAAGGAAGAGGTCATGAAGAGTGAACGCAGCCGCATTTCGTTCCAGGCAGGCAGAATCGAGTTTCACCGTTACATTCGCTGAAAGCGATCCCGTTTTTCCGTTTGCCGTAACGGAAAGGCCATGCGCCCGCACCCTGAAACTGTCCCGTTCTGCAACGAAAACAGCTTTACCGCCGATAATTTCAAGTCCGAGCACCTCTAACTGAAACGGTTTCGTTCTGCGGGATACTTTGACGGTCCGCGGGGCGGGAGGTTCCGCCCTGCCCCGCCGAAAGGCTTCCAGAAGCGACAGACGTCCGGCGGAATCGACCTCAAGCGCCGCCCACGGCTGCTCCAACAACGCCTCCTCCACCACAAGGGTGCGCCGCAGCAGGCGCGGCAGGGAGCAATCAACCAAAAAACGGTCGAATCCGGCAAGCTTTTTTCCCGAGGAGTCGGCAACGGTGACATCGCGAATCTCCACCCGCAGGTCAAACAGCGAGAGGTGAAAATCGCCAAGGACGAGCGTTCCGGGAATCGTTCGATTGACGCGGGAAATCACCAGCCGTTGTACGACGGATGATTTGACACATAAGACAATCGCGCCGCAGACTCCCGTTATCAGCAAAGCCGGAACGAGCGCGGCGATCAAGAAAATACGTTTCATAGCAATCCGGAGGCTTCATTGCCGCGAAAACGAAAAATATATTACGATTTCACGCGACCGTGCGACATATTACCATCCCGCCGGCGACATAACGGAATACCCGGGAGCACCCGACGCTCCACGGTCGATACCTGATATGCAGGAAAAACCCGGCGTCGCTCCCGCTAAAACGCAGCAGGCAAGACCAGGTTAAGTATTCCTGCCGCAACAATGCTCGAGAGGATCATAATGGCCGCTGATTTCGCCATGTCCTTAATGCCGAGTTCCCGCACCATAGTCACAAAAGTGGCTATGCAGGGGAAAAACATCGACAGGACGACCGATGCGATGACAAGCTGCTTGAGCGTAAGATTGAGTGGAGCAAGCATACCGACGGCAACGTCTTTACGGAGAAAGCCGACGACGATCGCCCCCGCAGCCTCGGCCGGCAAACCCATAATTCGTGTCGTAACAGGGGAAAGAATCCTTCCAGCCAATTCGATAACACCCAGCATATATAAAAGGTCGGCTATAAAAACTCCCAACAGTACAAAGGGAACGGCCTCTTTGAGAAACCATTTTATCCGGATCGCTATCTTCTTGAAGAGACTCCGCAGATCCGGAAACCGGTACGGTGGGATTTCAACGAAAATCTCCGGTGACTCGCCTTTCACCAGCCGCCTGAGTATAACCCCGAGGACAACCCAGACAACGCCGAGCGTGCAGAAAACGAGCAGCAGCCCCCGTACGCCGTGCCTGCCCGCAAGTCCGGCGACCATTGCCTGCAGCGACATGCAGGGGACGGCTATCGCCGTCAGTGTCGCGGCAATAAACCGCTCTTTTCTCGTCTCCAGTATCCGGGTTGACAATATACCCGGCACATTGCATCCGAACCCGAGCAGCATAGGCATGACGGCGAGTCCGTGAAGCCCGAGCCTGTGCATGAGTACGTCACTGATAACGGCAAGTCGGGGCAGATAACCGATGTCTTCGAGAATTGAAAGGACCGTATAAAAAGCGAAAACATACGGAAGCACCGCTCCGAAAGGAACGAACAGCCCCGTCGTCAGCAGTCCGAACGATTGCCCGTAATCTATCTGTCCGTCGATCAATTTTCCGATAATAAGGTCATGCACAATTCCTCGTCCTCCCATTGCCGCGGACAGATGTATCGCCACCGGCTTCCAGCACTGTTCGAATAACGGCTCGAATACGGCGTTGATAAGCCCCTCGCCGATCCACCTGATGGCCGCAAACGACGCCAGGAGAATTATCCCGGCAACCACCAGACCGGGAAACGGATACACTGTCGCATCGGTAATTCTTTCTCGGACGTTGTGGTGCCGATGTCGGACCGTCTGCACCCGCACGATTATTCTGCCGATGTCATCCCAGCGGCGCTCGGGCGCGGAGGATAAGACCGGAATCCGTGCCTCGCCGAGTTTTTCCACCATATGCTTTATGCCCTGCCCGCTTATCGCGCAGGTAGGCACACAGGGGCAGCCGAGCATGGTTTGAAGGATTTCACAATCGATATGTATGCCCGCATGAGCCGCTTCATCCCACATGTTAAGCACTACCAGCATCGGACGCTTTTTTTCGACAAGCTGCATGGTGAGAAAAAGGCTCCGTTCGAGGTTAATTGCAGCCAGCACATTGACGATAATGGAATCAGGTTCGTTTTCCAGGATACGTACGGCGATCTCCTCCGCCCTGCAGGTTGGCTCCAGCGTATAGGTTCCCGGAACATCAATGATTTCAATGCGCGTATCGCCTCTTTTGATCGAACCGCGCGAAAATTCAACAGTGGTCCCGGGATAGTTGGAAATGATTACTTCGGTTCCCGTCAAACGATTGAATATCGCGCTTTTTCCCACATTCGGGTTACCCATGAGAAGGATCTTCACGGCAATGCCTTCGCTTCGGGAAGTACGATAATTTTTCCGGCCATACCGTACCCTATGGCGACATCGGTTGCTCCGACCCTGATGATAACCGGTCCATGCATCCATTGCGCGCTGACTTTCGTCACTGTTTTTCCTTCATATATTCCAAGCGCATTAAGTCTTCGCACCATGCCGGGGCCACCCCTTATGGCCGCTATGATGCCCTTTTCGCCGGCTTTCAATGCACTCATGCTTACCGGTACGCTCATAGATTCTCTTTCTTGATGCAAGTGTCCCCATCCGTCATGCCGTATCGTGCCGCCACTGATCGAAAAATCCTCCTGCAGAAATAACCGTTCCCGCCCGTCATATCGTTACCCCGCTCCCCTACGACGCTTTTGTTTACATTTTCCGCATATTCCGAAGAGCTCTATAGAATGGTGGCCGATAGTAAAATCATGCGTTTTCACAAGGGTTGTGAGAAAGCGTTCAAGTGTCGAACACGAAAGTTCCACGATTTTTCCGCATGAAGTACAGACAAAATGGCCGTGTTCCTGTTCCATAACTTCGTAGTGTGAGTGGGTTTCGCCGAACATCTCCTTTTTTACCATACCCGCATCGGTGAGGATCTTGACGGTACGGTACACTGTGGCGCGTGCCGTTTTCGGATTTTTCAGCCGCATCGCAGCCGCGAGGGATTCGATATCGAAATGGGACCCGCTGCGAAGGATTTCGGCGATAATCATGCGGCGCTGGTTCGTGATGGAGAGACCTTTTTTCTTGAGCGTTTTCTCGATCTGCAGCAGCTTTTCCGCGTTCGAACTCCCCGGTGCCATACCGATTCCTTTTGAGATTGAGATCCAATCTCAATTATACATCACAGCCCTCTTCCGTGCAACATTTTTATCATGATACGTCCCCGAAGACGATACCCGGAACACCTTCAGCCGTCCACCATCACCATATGCGGGACCCCGTGATGGTCGTAGATCTTTACCTCCACGCCGAACGCCTCCCGAACGACCTCTTTTGTAAATACAGCGGCGGGTTGACCGTTCGCGAATACTTTTCCGCCGTGAAGCACGACGACCCGGTCGGAAAAGGTCGCCGCGAAATTCAGATCGTGGATGGCAAGGATCGAGGTGATGGCCTTTTCCCGGGAGAGCGAACGGATAAGCCGCATGATCTGGAGCTGATGTTTGAGGTCAAGATTATTGGTCGGCTCATCAAAAAGCAGGATATCCGCTCCCTGTGCAAGCGCCCGGGCGATAAGCACCTGCTGCTGCTCTCCGCCGCTCAATCGGTTGTAAAGCCTGGACGCGAATTCGCCGAGCTCCATCATCGCAATGACGTCGGCAGCTATCTCTTCATCCCGCCGGGTGAACCGCATGGGTGAATGCGGGTAGCGTCCGGTAAGCACCACCTCGAAGACGGTGGCAGGAAAGAGCTGCTCGCTCTTCTGTGAGAGATACCCGAATCGCTGCGCCCGCTGCCGGTGACTCATTGCCGCAACCGGTATCTCGCCGAGCAGCACCATCCCCTTTATCGGCTTGAGAATATGGTTGATACATTTGAGCAGGGTGGACTTTCCCGCGCCGTTCCTTCCGACGATCGAAACGACTTCGCCGCTGCCGATATCCAGACTGACGTCCGAAAAGACCGGCTTCGTGGAATAGCCGTATTCCAATCCATCAATGCGCAGCGTCACCACACACGCTCCCGCTGTTTCCGGATGATCATCCAGAGCAGCAACGGTCCGCCGATAAACGAGGTGATAATCCCTACGGGAAGCACCGCAGGTTCGATGATTTTGAGCGACAGAATATCGGCGCCGAGGAGAAACGCCGCGCCGAAAAGTCCCGAGGCCGGCATCAGATATCGTGCGTTGCTTCCAATCATCATTCTTACAATATGGGGTGCGACGAGCCCGACGAAACCAATGACACCGGTAAAGCAGATAACCGCCGAGGATGCCATGGCCGTTACCGCAAGAACCGTTATTCTCGTCCGTTCGACATTAATGCCGAGTGCTTCGGCGCTTTCATCCCCCGCGTTGAGAACATTGAGTTTCTGATTCTGCAGAAAAAGAAGCGGTATCGTTACAATAAAGACCATCGCAAGTACCCCGATATCTTTCCATGTGGCGCGTCCGAGGTTTCCCATCATCCAGAGGGAGAGCGATTTGAGCTCTTCCGAATTCGAAAGATAGCTGAGCAGCGTCGTTAGTGAGGAAAAGATGAAATTCATGGCGATACCGGCGAGGATAAGCATCCCGTACCCTGTCACACCCATCCGGGACAGAATGAAAATAACGACACACGGTAAAAGTGCGAAAACGAATGCATTTCCAATGAGCAGGTATCGTCCGCCGATAATGGTGAAACCGCCGATAATGGCCAGTCCCGCACCGAACGCCGCACCCGACGATACGCCGAGCGTGAACGGCGAAGCGAGCGGATTTCGCAGTATCACCTGCATCTGCATGCCCGCCACAGCCAGACCGAAACCGCTCATGATCGCCAGAACAATACGGGGAAGTCGAATACGGGTGATAACGGCCACGGCACCGTCGGGAACCGGAAAATCGCATCCGAAAAGGCCGTTC
>JAFGNB010000277.1 GCA_016927235.1 Chitinispirillaceae bacterium | reverse complement strand
CCCACCAGGTATATGTTGTTTGAAACTGCCGGTGTCCCGCTAGGCGGGAGACACGCGGAACAGAAGCCTTCAGCCTACAAAACAGTGGTTTCCCGGCCGGATAATAGTGTCATCGACGGTGGAAATAACATTCCGCATTCGGTTACGAATCATGATATATTTTCCTGTTGTTCGGAAGGGCGGTTCCGTTATTCTGCATACCTCCACGGGGAAGGCATAGAGTGATCACCAGGTTGACGATTAAAAACTTCAAACGTCTTGATGAAGCCTCCCTTGAACTCGGCCGTTCGGTGGTGCTCATCGGTCCCAATAATTCCGGTAAAACAAGCGCCCTGCAGGCAATCGCTCTTTGGGAAACCGGTTTGACTGCCTGGGTGGCAAAGCGGGGTTACGAACAGAAAGATTTGAAACGTTCGGGAGTGACCATCAACCGCAAAGACCTTATCGCCGCGCCGGTACCGTCCGCAGAGCTGCTCTGGCGCGACCTGCATGTTCGGGCAACGGAACGAAACGGCGAGGGTAAACAACACACCGAAAACATACTCATCGAAATTATCGTCGAAGGGGTTATCGACGGCAGGAAATGGGAGTGTGGTTTTGAATTCGATTATGCGAACCAGGAGTCATTTTACTGCCGGCCGGCACGGAAAAATCGCGACGGAACAGATCGGTATGCAGTCCCGCCCCGGGCAATCGTTGAAAAAATCAAAGTCGCTTTCCTGCCCCCAATGTCCGGACTCGCATCAATCGAACCCCGTCTGGAACCCGGCAGGCTTAATGTTCTTATTGGTGAAGGCCAGACCGCCCAGGTATTGCGCAACCTCTGCTGGAAAATATGCGAGGAAAACCGGCCGATATGGAATTCCATGGTTTCCCGAATCGAAGAACTTTTCGGCGTAACGCTTCTTGAACCGCGCTATATATCCGCCCGGGGCGAGATCGAGATGAGTTATCGCGAAAGAAGCGGCATCGCTCTTGACCTCTCTTCTTCGGGCAGAGGACTGCAGCAAACGCTTCTCTTATTGTCATACATCAAGGCCAATCCTGGAACGACCATTCTTCTGGATGAACCCGACGCTCATCTCGAAACGCTAAGGCAGCGGCAGACCTACGCGCTGATAACAGAAATCGCCGACACCTATTCATGTCAGATAATCGCGGCAAGCCACTCGGAAACAGTGCTCCAGGAAGCGGCGGAACGGGACACGGTCATTGCTTTTCTGGGCAAGCCGCATCGGATCAATGATCGCGGCTCCCAGCTCATCAAATCACTCAATGAAGTCGGATTCGAAGATTATTATCTTGCCGAGGAACAAGGGTGGATCATTTATCTTGAAGGCTCCACCGATCTTCTAATACTCCAGGCATTCGCTCAAAGCCTCGAACATCCCGCCAGCCGGGCATTGGCCGCACCGTTCGTAAAGTATCTCGGCACGAATGTGCCTGAGCAGGCGCGGAGACATTTCCGGGCGCTCCGCGAAGCCGTCCCGGACCTGAAGGGAATCGCCGTTTTCGACCGGCTCCCGCAGTCGAAGCTGCAAACTTCTTCGCAATTGACCGAAGTCATGTGGAAAAAACGGGAGATTGAAAATTATTTCTGTAAAAAAGAGATTCTTCTCGTATGGGCGCGGGGGATTGTCGATGAAACATCAATCGATCTTTTCCAACAAAGCGAACAACAGGCTCGAATAGAAACAATGGAGCAGAGCATCAAGGAGCTTGAGGAGGCGCTTAAAATCACCAACAAACCTTCCCCCTGGTCCGACGATATCAAAGCGACCGACGACTTCCTCGATCCGCTCTTCACCAATTATCTCAACAAATTTTCATTGCCGCAGAATTGCATCCGTAAAGGCTCCTACTACGAGCTGGCGAAACTGGTACCGCGGGAAGCGATCGATCCGGAGATAAAGGAGAAGCTGGATGCGATTGCGTGGGTGGCGTTGGGTAAGTACTAAAACCTGAAGCGGGCAGGTGGCGAAGGCGGGAGGAAATCGGATGCCGTCAGCCCTGTAGTCTTAATGACCGGCTGCTGCAAGAACACGTGCTGCTTTACGCGGGAAGTTCTCATCAAGGAAAAATTCAACCGCAATTTCTGCATATAGGAACAGGAGGCTAAAATATTGGCGTTACCATTGCTAATATTTTGATAATATTGGCAATTTAAACGCCAATCTTCTCAGCTCGGAACTTTCCACGCACCTCACCGGCCGTTTCGACGCCGTCTGGCTTTTCCCCATGTCATGGAGGGAGTACCTCCGGTTTCTCGGCAACGATTCAGATCCCCGTACCGCGCACTCCTCCGCAGAGTTGCACCGGTTCGCTACGCAGTCGGAAAAGTATTATGCCTGCGGAGGAATTTTTGAATACTATTCACTGGGCAAGGAGCACATCCGCACACTGTTCGGCTCGATAATCCACAAGGATATATTCGGACGTTACCGTATCGATTATCCGCAGGTGCTCGAAGAGCTGGCCCTTCTGCTGGTGACGGGCTTCGCATCAAAAATATCCGTCAACAAGCTGACCGCGCATTTCAAGGTTAAAAGCCCTCATACGATTAAAGAATATACCGGATATCTCGAGAACACCTTTCTCATTTTCTCAATAGGCAAATGGTCGTACAAGCTGCGAGAACAGCAATCCGCCGCAAAAAAAGTCTACTGCACCGATAACGGCATTATCGATGCCCTGTCATTCAACTTTTCGTCGAACCGGGGAAGACTTCTGGAAAACGCCGTGGCGATCGAACTCCGGAGAAAATGCCTCAACAGCGGCGGCATGCTGTACTACTGGGACGATTACCGCAATGAATGTGATTTTGTCCTTAAAACCGGCACCAGGGCCGTATCCGCAATCCAGGTGTGCCATGAGATGACGGTCGACAATCTCGACCGCGAGAAGTACGGTTTGCTGAAGGCGATGGACCATTTTAATCTGCCAGAAGGCACGATCGTCACGTTTGCACAGAGCGGCGAGGAAAAAATTGACGGGAAAATGATTCGGATGGTGCCGTTCTACAGGTGGGCGTTTGAGTGAAGGGGCGCGTCGTGAGGTACCCCTGCTCACGGCGCATCGGCAGCCCTGCCGCCAGATGCCGGATTCAGGTGTAACAACACGCCGGATTCATGGGGATCATTATTTATTGGGCGTAAATAAACCCCCGGGGGATAATCGCCTGCGGAACGGGGTAGCATCTGTCCCCTGAGGTTGAACATACCGCTTCCGGGTGTATCGAATGTGAAGGGTATATGATACTTCGGCCCGGTGTCCACCGCTGAAGAATAATTGTTGATGCACGTAAAGGATACGCGTGAACCGTCGCTGTAGTAAAGGGTGATTTGGGCGGAGAAATCAATTAAAAAAGTCTCGGAATCTTTCGCTTGACACATTCCTAGCAAACATCTTCCCATTAACATGGCATAAATTATACACGTATCCGATCCATTGAAACTGAGGAATGGGGTGAATTCTTGCATGTGAAAATTAGTGCTAGGAATTTTTAATTCATTATAGTCAGGATGATAACTGATTGGATAAAAGATATTTAAGGTTTCTATCCATACTAACGTATCATAATAGGTTTGTCCCAACCATCTAACTGAATCTTTACAAACAAGTAATGCGATGTCAAGCATAGATATTTCTGAAGTTGAGAAAACTCCACTTCGGGTTATCCCTCGAAACAAGCTGTCGTGTAACGGATTAAAAATAATCTCCAGAGTATCCAATGTAACCGCAGAATCCCCGGTATTCCACAAGGTAAGCGTGTCTCTCCCTGCACTTGATATATCACAGCTGTTAAAATCAATATCATTTACATGCACGGTGTCTTTGGAAATTTCCACGGGGAAAACAGGCGGGACGATAACGCAGATTATAAAAATCAAAGCTGCCGAAAACCGAATTTTCTTCATCTTACAGCCCCTCCTGGAAAAAGCTTGAAGGGTACTTTTGCCCGGGAGGATCAATTCCGTTGCAGCTTAAATGCTTTTGACGGATTACCCTTACCCATATAATATATCATAAATCGGCAAACCTACACTATTTCGTTGAATATAATTCTACGTTGTTCGATCGTCAGGTCGACTCACGCCACACCGTTCGTCTCGATACAGCCCGCTCATCGAGCGATGCACCGAGTATACCGAGGTGTGTTCCGTGGAGCGGAACGTATCGAGATGCGCGGGCCACTCGACGAACGGTGATTATCAGTAGAAATGTATGAATAATCCGGTCTAGGAACTATACCTTATTTAAAATCGATAAATGAAGTACCGTCTATTGTCTGCGTCCCTTCAATATGAGCAATCCCCAGACGACACACTTCTTTTTAGAAAATTTTTAAGGATTTTCCGCCCTATCGGCGGGGCATGCTGGCAGCATTTCACCATGTTGAAGAGGCAACGATGGATTGATGGTATAATGATAGTTGAAAAATTTATTTTTCCACTCCGCTCGACCTCACCCCCTGCGTCCCCTCTCCGATAGGAGAGGGGAAAATGTCAAAATTTCATTTCCCCTTCTCTGATAGGAGAAGGGGTGCAGGGGATGAGGTCCGGGGCCGCACGTAACGGCATCATCATATATTTTATATCAATTGTATAGCATTCCGACCGTCCCCCGCCGGGGGACAAGGGAAAGGCGGAAAAAGTGAGGGGGTATTGGCGGCAAGCGGAAAAGGGTCTCCCATTTGATTCCTGCCGGGTCTCAAGGCCTTGAAAAAAATATGGTTGAAACCGCCTTTCCCTCTTGTCGTCCCGCACCCAGCCAATTTTTTTTGCTTCACTTCCCCGGGAGGGGCCTGAAAAATGGAAATGATACGCGGCGGCGTTTTGAATTCCATTTCCCTCAATGGTATTTTCTACTCCGAACGATTCTGTGCATTCAGCCTGCAAGGGAGCGCGTCATGCCCGAAGCCCATGTCATAGAACTGTCGGATGTCCGCAAAGAGTACCTGCTGGGCCAGACCAGGGTCGAGGCCCTCAGGGGGGTTTCCCTCACGGTGGACAGGGGCGAGTTCATCGCCGTCGCCGGGCCGTCGGGTTCGGGCAAGAGCACGATCCT
>JAFGNB010000276.1 GCA_016927235.1 Chitinispirillaceae bacterium | reverse complement strand
GACTGCGCTCCCCACTGCGATTCGGTCTGCATCGGCGAAGCTGACCTGCTCTGGCCCACAATCATCGACGATGCCCGAAAGAAAAAACTGCAGGCCGTCTATCGCAACCTGAAATTTCCCGAGCCGCATGAAATCGCTTCGGCAAAAAAAAGCGTCTTCGACGTGCAGGAGAAGTACGACTGGCATGCCTCCCTTATCTCGATCACCCGCGGCTGTCCGTTCGGCTGCGACTGGTGCAATGTACCTCTTTACCAGGGCGACAAGATACGTCTACGGCCGATGGAGAATGTCGTTGAGGAAATCAGGCAGCTTTCCGGCCAGGAATTCTACATCACCGACGACATGATCATGCTCAACCGGCCCCGCATCCAGAAGTACATGATGGAACTCTGCGAGAAGATCCGCGACTTCAAGGTACACCTGTTCCTTTCCTGCTCCCCGGCCATGAACACCGACCCCGCGTATCTCGACGCCATTGCCGCTGCGGGCGCCAAGAGCATGTATACCGTATTTGCCTCCGATCCGTTCAGCGCCCGTTTTTACGCTCGGCACAAGGGAATATGGCAGCGCACCGTCGATCTGGTCCGGCAACTTGAAGAGCGGGGAATACGTTTTTTCGGATCGTTCGGCCTGGGATTCGACACCTGCAATGCCGACCAGTTCGATCTGATACTTGAGTTCTGCGAAGAGGCAGGTGTCAAGACCGCCGAATTTTTCATCGCGACCCCGTTTCCGAACACGCCGTTCTGGCACCGAATCGCTCAGGAAGGCCGTCTCATAATCTCAGATTGGAAGAAATTCAACGGCGCGAATGTGGTCTTTCGGCCGAAAACGACATCGGTCGAGGCGTTGCGCGACGGCTTCATTTCCTTGTGGAAAGATTTTTTCAGCCGTAACAGCATCGAAACGGCGCATAACACCTTCCGCCAGAAACTCGAAAACATCCTCAAATCAAAGGAGTATTCGCAACAAGTCAAGGATGCGGTCAGTCGTGGAATGGCGAAACAGTCGGCCGCATCCCTCGGAACGCTTACTGGAAAAGGAGCAGACAATGGATAAAAAAGCGATCGTCACCGGCGGCTCGCGAGGCATCGGCGCCGCAATCGTCGAAACACTGGTACGTGAAGGTTTCGACGTCGCCTTCAGCTACAACGTCCAGAAAACGATGGCCGAGGCAATGATCGAGCGGCTGTCGCAGCAGGGCGGCAGGCTCGCCGCTTTTCAGGCCGACCTTCGGCAATTCGCCCAGGCCGCCGCCTTCATCAACCAGGCAAAGGAGTTTCTCACCGGAGTGGACCTTCTAGTCAACAATGCCGGCATCACCCGCGACCGCTCACTCTTCATCATGGGCGAACAGGATTGGCGCGACGTTATCGATACCAATCTCAACGGATATTTCAACACCACCCGCAACATCATCGGCTATTTCTATAAAAACAAACGCGGTTGTATTATCAACATCGCATCGGTAAGCGGGCTTAATGGTATTGCAGGTCAGACCAGTTACTGCGCATCGAAGGCGGGGATCATCGGATTTACCCGCGCGCTGGCGAAAGAGTCGGCCAGACTCGGCATTCCGGTCAATTGCGTCGCTCCGGGGTATGTTGACACTGAAATGACCCGCGCGATACCGGAGAAACATATTCACGATATCATTGCAATGATCCCCATGAAACGGATGGGTACCGTGCAGGAGGTTGCAGACCTGGTCGCTTTTCTCGCTTCCGATAAGGCGCGGTATATCACCGGACAGGTATTTTCCATCGACGGCGGATTGACCTCATAGTGATCACTAAATAAAGGAGCGGTCTATGTTTGATATCCAGGAAATCATGCGGAATGTACCTCACCGGTACCCTTTCCTTCTTATCGACCGGGTAATCGATTTTACACCGAACCAATCGGTGACCGTCCTTAAGAACGTTTCGATCAACGAAGCGCAGTTCCAGGGCCATTTCCCTCATCAACCGATCCTGCCGGGCGTATATATCATTGAGAATATGGCGCAGGCATCCTGTTTTCTTCTGGCAAAATCTGCCGGCGGTCTTAAAGCGGAAACGACGTACGTTCTGGGCAAAGTGGTTAAATGCGCGTTTCTGCTTCCTGTAGTTCCCGGCGACCAGCTTATCACCACCGTTACCGTTGAGAAACTGTTCGGGGAAAGCGCCGCCGTAACCGCTAAAGCAGCAGTTAACGGCAAAACCGTCGCAAAGGGTGAACTGATGTTCGGAACCCGGCGATCAATACCTTGCGGGGTTGATTGAACCGTGGACGCCGATTCATACATATTCACAATTGTGGTTGAACATCCTCTTTTACTATATTTAGCTTTTACTTGAGTAAGGTGAAGGCGGACAACTTCGGGAACGCTCGTCGAGTGTACGCTGTCGGCAAAAAAGCCAACGCACAAAAAAACGAATCCTGTTGCGAGGAAGACACTTGTCTGTGTGAAGAGAGGTGTGTTTCAGTGTATCGTTGTTTTTTGAAGTGAGCGCAATAATTACAGGCAGAACGTCCTGCAATCTCCTGTAAATAAAGGAGAGAATGCTTTCTATGCAAAGAAAAAGAGTCGTTATCACCGGGCTGGGATTGATTACGCCGATCGGTTGCGGCATCGATACCTTCTGGAAGGCGGCCGTGCGCGGCGAAAACGGTATCAGACCGCTGCGGAATTTCGATGCATCCGAACACAGGACGAAAACCGGCGGTGAGGTTCTTGATTTCAACGCGGACGACTATTTGTCGAAATCCGAACAGGCACGTATGGGCCGATCGAGCCAATTCGCCTTAGCCGCAACGAAAATGGCGCTTGAAGATGCCCGTATCGACCTCTCCCAGCACGACCACTCGCGTATCGGCATCAGCATGGGGACCACGATGGGTGAACCCCAGATCCTTGAACAAGCCATTAAAATAAAGTACGCTGCCAACGAGGCTGAAAAAATTCCATCGACCTTGCCGCGGCAATACCCCTGCGCCTCAATTCCCGCCAATATCGCTCGATATTTCTCAATTTCGGGGCCGCATATCATGATCCCTACCGCATGCGCGGCGGGTAACTACGCTATCGGCTATGCATTTGACATGATCCAGCTCGGAAAGATCGACGCTGCGATTGCGGGAGGAAGCGACCCTTTTTCCGGAATCGCCTTCACCGGTTTTAACCGCCTTCTTGCGACGACCCCCGATGTAGCGCGTCCCTTCGATAAAAATCGTTCGGGCATGGCGGTAAGTGAGGGGGCCGGCATCCTCTTCGTTGAAGAGCTCGATGCGGCGCAAAAGCGGAATGCCCCTATTTATGCGGAAATCCGCGGTTACGGTCTCGGGTGCGACGCCTTTAAAATGACCATTCCCGACCCGAGCGGCAGCGGCGGCATCGTTGCACTGAAAAGGGGGCTTGAACATGCGGAAGTCTCCCCCGAGTCAATCGACTACATCTGCGCGCACGGCACCGGCACAGTCGAAAACGACAAGACGGAAACGTTGATAGTCAAGGAGGTAATGGGCGGGCGGGCGAAAAGCATAAGCATGTCGTCGATTAAATCGATGATCGGCCACACCATGGGAGCGGCGTCGGCCGTCGAGGCGGCGGCGTGCGCCCTGATGCTCAAACACCAGATCGCGCTGCCGACCATCAATTATAACGAACCGGACCCCGAGTGCGATATCGATTGCATTCCCAACACGGCCCGCCCCATGAAACTCGGCACTATTATTTCAAATGCTTACGCGTTTGCGGGCAATACCTCGTCGCTGGTGCTCAGCGCCTTAAAAGGATAGGACACGCAGAGATCGTCCATGAAACGAAAAAGGATCGTCATAACCGGCATCGGCACGATAAGCCCCCTTGGAAACGACCTCAACGAGGTCACGGCGTCGCTTGTCACTCCGCCCCGTCAGACAACCGTGCAGACGTTCCCATTTCATTCCTTCGACAAGCCGGTTTCCTGTTTCAAACCCGCCAGCTACGATCCGGTCGCCATCCTGGGTAAAAAGGGGCTGCGCACTAAAGACGATGCGACGAAACTATTGCTTAGTGCAGCCGAACTGGGTTTTAAAACGCTCATGGAGGAGTGTCCGGAGGAGCGCCGCCCCGGCCTGTGCATCGGAACGGCGTTCGGCAGCGTCCAGAGCATCGGCGATTTTTTAAGTGATTCGATTGTCAATGGAGTCAACACGGTCAATCCGCAGGCATTTGCCAATACCGTCATCAACGCCCCGGCGGGAAATGCCAATATCCGTTACCTGGCGCGGAATCTAAGTTCGACCATTTCAACCGGCTTCAATTCCGGTCTCGATGCCATCATCTACGCTTTCGACCTTCTGCAGCGGGGGTACCTTGAGCAGATCATCGCCGGCGGTCTCGAGGAGATCAGCTACTATGCGCTGCTTGGCTGCATGCGCAGCGGCATACTCTCCCCCACAGGTGCCGTCCGTCCGTTTGCGGATGACGGCGACGGCATTGTCATGGGTGAAGGGTGCGCGCTGTTCCTTATGGAACCTGTTGAAACGGCGCAGAAGCGCGGCGCGTTGATTCATGCGGAGATCGCGGGATGCGCCAACGGATTCGATCCCGCGACAGGCAGGGGAAAAACCTCGGACGGTTCGGCTTTCAGAACGGTGGTGAGTGCGGCGTGCGCTCAGGCGGAAATCGATCCGGGGAGCATCGAATTCGTGGCATCGGGAGCAAGCGGAAACCCCGCGGGCGACAGGCTCGAAGCCGCTGGAATTGCCGCGGCAGTGGGGTCCGGTACGCCGGTCGTCGCCTACAAATCGTATACCGGCGAGTGCTACGGCGCTTCAGGAGCGATCAGCGTGCTTTGCGCGCTGGCGGATATGAAAAAAAACCGCATCAGTGGCATTCCCGCCGCACCCTATTCCTCCATTGGACCGGTGCGTCCGGTATTCGGCGGCATGGACGCAACGATTCGTCACGTGCTGGTTTCATCCTTTTCGTGCGACGGGAATTGCAGTGCAATCATACTTAAAAAAGTCAATGAATAACATATCGTTTTATCACCCCTCGACAGCATGAGGAGCTTTTTCATGAATCAAGAAGCAATAAAGACGGCCATACGCGAACTGATAACCGATATCGCCGAGGATATGGATCTCGATCAGGCGAAAATCACCGACGATGCGCTTTTTATCGACGATATGGGTCTTGATTCCATGGCGCTGCTTGAAGTACTGGCAACCATGGAGAAAAAGTTCGGCATATCGATCCCCGAATCGGAATTTCCGAATATCACCTCGATTACCAAATGCGCCGTCACCGTTGAAAAGTATCTTGCGGAAAAAGGCGCATAGATGCACCTCATACGGCCGCAACATCCGCGGCCGTCCCTGCATTTTAAACCCAAGCCTGTGTTTTATGCCTGATTCTGATGGTAGGTCGCGAGGAAGCGCCCGATGCGGGCCATGGCGTCTCTCAACTCGTCAATGCAAGGAAGAAAGACGATGCGGAAATGGTCGTGATCGGGCCAGTTGAAGCCGGTCCCATGAACGAGCAGTATTTTCTCGCTGCGCAGAAGATCCAGCACCAGCGTCTCATCGCTGTTGATCCCGAACCGTTTCATATCGATCTTCGGAAAACAGTAAAAAGCCGCCTGCGGTTTCGTGCATGAAAGCCCGTCGACAGCGTTGACCAGCTCGTGGCAGACATCGCGCTGCTCGCGCAGCCTGCCGCCCGGCTTCGTCAGCTCCTCAATGCTCTGGTACCCCCCGAGCGCCGTCTGAATGATCGATTGACCGGGAACATTGCTGCAGAGCCGCATCGACGCGAGCATGGTAAGCCCGTTGATATAATCCCCGGCGTTCTCCTTGCTGCCGCTGACGATCATCCATCCGACACGGAACCCTGCGATGCGGTACGCCTTTGACAAACCGTTGAACGTGATGAAGAGCAGGTCGTCGGCAAGCGAAGCGGTTGACACATGCGTTGCATCGTCGTAAACGATCTTATCGTAAATCTCATCGGAAAAAACGATGAGGTTATGCCGCCGGGCGATATCAACCATCCTCTGCAGGATGTCCACGGGATAGAGCGCGCCGGTCGGGTTGTTCGGGTTGATGATCACCATGCCGCGGGTCCGTCGGGTGATCTTCTTTTTGAGGTCGGCGATATCGGGATACCAGTTCGACGCCTCGTCGCAGCGGTAGTGCACTGCCTTGCCTCCCGACAGATTAACCGATGCAGTCCAGAGCGGATAATCGGGAGAGGGAATCAGTATCTCATCACCGGCCTCAAGCAGCGCCTGCATCGACATCTGAATCGCCTCGCTCGCGCCATTACTGAGGTAGATGTCCTCGACGTCGACCCCCGGGATACTCTTTTGCTGACAATACTGCATGATCGCCTTCCGCGCCGTAAACAGCCCCTTTGAATCGCAGTATCCCTGGGTCGTCTGCAGATTGACCTTCATGTCATGGATCACCTCGTCGGGAGCCAGAAGTCCGAAGGGCGCCGGATTGCCGGTATTGAGTTTGAGAATCCGGTGCCCCTCCTCCTCGAGCCGTTGCGCCTCTTCAATGATCGGCCCGCGGATATCGTAGAGGACATTGTCGAGTTTCGATGATTTTTTAATCATGGCGGCGTATTCTCTTTTCCCAAAAAAGAGGGATGGAGGCGGTCTATCGGTTATATCAACGAAATTGTAAATATACCATTCGGAAGAGGGTTTCGTGCGGCGATAAAAACCGGCAAAAAACAGTACATTTTCATTTCCATCGCATTATAATTGAAAAATGCAAAAAAAAACTCCGCCGTGGGAGGGTGGCGGAGTCTGCCTGCAGTGAATTAATGTGAGT
>JAFGNB010000023.1 GCA_016927235.1 Chitinispirillaceae bacterium | reverse complement strand
CCCAAGTCCGACAACAATAGCCGATTTTCAGATTTTTTCTGGCGATTCCGATCGGTGAAAGCGGTTTTTATCCTGAAAGTCGCTGTAGTGAAGACAAACCCCCTTGAAATTGACAATTGCATATATTTGTTTATATACATGTTTCTTCGTCATCTCAACAAGAAGTCCGGAGGTAAAGACCACTGCTACTGGGCGCTCTGCGAATCATACCGGACAGAAAAAGGCGTTCGCCAACGCATCGTCGGTTATATTGGCGACATTACCCGTAAACAGGCGAAGGCGATGGCGCTTGCGGCAGAGAGGTGCGATAGTTACCAGACGAATTTTTTGTCCCCTGAGGAGTTGCCGGATAAACTTGAAATTGAGCCGAAGAAGACCCGGACGGAACGGCAGCGGGAATTTGGCGGGGTGTGGCTGGGGAACAAGCTTTTCGGCAAGGTGGGGCTTGACGATTTTTTCAGGCAACGGGGAGCCGGCCAATGGCTGACCATATTCAAGATACTCACCATCAGTCGCTTTTACCATCCATCGAGTGAACTGCACATAGCGGAACACTTGTATGAACACAGCGCGATGGAAAAAGTTGTCGAGACAACAGCGAAATCTCACAGTATTATCAATTTAACCTCGTTAAGTGTCGAACTTGGGTTAGAATCCGAAGATATATGCCTCCATAACGATCAATGCGTACAAATCCTATTTCCCGCCTTATGGCTGTCGGGTATTCGAAGAGGGGCAACACAATTGGATGTTCACCGAATCACCCGCCTTTCATTCGTTTCAATTGACACGAGTACATTGGGGTAGTTATTTTAAACTATACATAAGACGCCTACGAATAAGGGGACCAGATGAAGCTCACACTTCTCCTCGTCGGAATGATCCTTCCCCTCACTATTTTTGCTGCGGAAAACGGGGGCGACACCCTTCCTTTCACCTTCAAGTCGGGCGATACGGCGCGTGCGGATGCCGTTAACGAGAATTTTACCTACCTGCTGCAGGTCATCAGGCAGGCTGAATCCAGAATCGACAGTCTGGCGGATGTCAGCGAAATGCTGGTCGATTCGATTGCCGAACTCCGGAGCATCAAGGAGGAGATGACGAAAATCGACAGTCTGGCGGACGTCACTCAATCGCTCAGCGACTCAATGGTGAAAATAAAAAATACCGTGCATCTGCCGATTGGAACCATTATCGGCTCCATGTTGAATCCCGAGAAGTTTAGGCAGTTTTTCCCGGGCGATTCAACCTTATGGATACTGGCGGACAGCAGTACCGCAAGCGCGGAGTTTTTTGCGGCTACGGGGAAATCAAACATACCCGATTTGCGGGGCGTTTTTCTCAGAGGGATAAACAGCGATCGAAGCGGCACCTTGTCCGATCCTGATGGGGAGAGAGAAGCCGGTTCCTCTCAGGCGGATGCGTTTAAAAGCCATAATCATTCACGGATGCAGTTTGTCTCAGGCGCTACAAATAGTGGAACATGGGGGGTATTAGATAATACTGATCGCGGCCATTCAACCACTTCTTCCAGTTCCACCGGCGGCGCCGAAACCCGTCCCAGAAACGTCGCCGTCTACTGGTACATAAAAGTGAAATAGAAACCGAGGTCTCCGTATGATCCGTAAAAAGCACCTTCTTCATGGGTTCTCTCGACTGTTTGCCGCCGCTGCCCTTTGTCCCTGCTTCATCGCCTTTTACTGCTCACTCCCGGATGATCCGATGCACAATCCTGAAAACGTTCGACTCATCATACTCCCCGCCGATACAACAAGCGACAGCCTGACGATCGGCGATACGCTCAAGTTCGATGTGGCGGTTGAATTGTCCCATCTGATCGATTCCCTTCGAATCACCATCGGGGAGGAGTACGATTCACTCTACACGGAAATCACCGAAACCTTATCCGTTGCAACACTACCGAACGTTCCCGGCGATCTCCCCATTCAGATAACGGGGTACTGCCACAGCGATATCGTCAAGAATTCCTACGACACGCTGTACGTCATGAGCATACCGGTGGTGATCGCCGAAGAGCCGCGCGACGGTGCTGTTTTCGAGGGTGAATCCGTGCTGTTTTTCATTGAAGTATCGGGCAATCCGACGCCGACGATTCAATGGTTTCGCGATTCAACTGCCATTGACGGCGCTACGGGCGATACGCTTTTAATCGAAAGCGCCTCGTTGGATATGGACGGGTACGCCTATTACGCCCGGGTCGCCAACAGCGTTGACACGGTATGGAGCAAAGAGGCGCTGCTTTCCATAAACGCCCTTGTTTCCCGGTGGGATGAGATGGTCTGGGACAAAGCGGTCTGGCGCTGACTCCCCACCGCAGGCAGTTTGATTAAAACTGCCGATTCCGGCGCGTTGCAGCATCGATTTTTTTCAAAATTACCATCTCATCGTCGCCGCCGTCATCGAAAGGAACCCCATGCTGTTCGGAAAAGATATCCCCTTTCCCGAGCACCCGGTGTGCAAACGATGCATCACCCGGCCGTGCAAACGTCTCTTTTCCGGCAGGATCTATCCCGGTAAGATGATTGCCGTCCACCACAGCGAGTTTCTGTTGTGGCCCTGCCATACACCGAACCTTCAACCGCAACAGGAAGCGAGCGGCGAGGCGGTTGCGCTTACCGATGAGATCGAAGTGATTACCGGGAAGCTCGATATCGCCAATCCGAGGTGGGAGCCCGTCGAAGAGGCCGCCGGGGGGGGCGATCCCGAGTTGCCGCTCGTGGGCGATACCATCAGGCTCCTTGCCGATATTAAAAATTACCCTGAAGGTGCACCGGTCTCCTTCGATATCTATGATGTTACAGAATCGACGCCGCTCCGGATAGCGACCGTCAAAGGGAGCAACAAGTCCGGTAAAGCATCCGCTGAATGGGTTGTTGAGGATCCGCAGAAACGGGGTGAAGGCCTCAAACTGAGCTTCGAGGCGGGAGCCCGAAGCAAGTATACCCAACGGGCCGATATACCGTGGCGGAAATTGGGTCACTGTATCGAGATCGAGCTGGTGGATGATGAGGGAAATCCAATAGAAAAAGCAGAATATATTATCACCGATTCGGCTGGTACGGAAAAAAAAGGAGTTCTCGATAAAGGTCACATCAAGCTCGAGGGGTTGGCGCCCGGACCGTGTGAAGTTGTCTTTCCCGAGTATGACGAAGGGGCGTGGACCTCTGCCGCCCCGGCTGCATCCGCACCAGGACCTTCACCTGCTGAAGAGCAGAAAACCGACGACCACTGGATCGAAATCGAGCTGGCCGATGAAGAGGGGGCGCCGGTCAAAAAAGCGGATTACATTGTCACCGATTCGGCAGGGACGGAAAAAAAAGGCTCGCTCGACAATGGTTACATCAAGCTCGAGGGATTGGCTCCCGGATCGTGTGAAGTTTTTTTTCCCGAGTATGACGAAGGCGCATTGGCAAAGGAGGGGGGCAAGTGATTGTTTTCTATAGAGGACGGGATTGTTACTTTGCTCCTACGATGTGCATTCAATAGCGGCAAGAAGGTAAAGAGGCGGCAAGAAAAAGCCGGGGTATAAATTAATCGGTTGCCACCATCTGGCATTTTCAATTACCTACACTTTCTTGACTTCACCACCGTTGTTTGTCCATTTATAGGTATGAAGCCGGTCTTTGATTATCTTCCTTATCATTTCCTTAATCGTATCCGGAGGATTATAATCTTTACTAATATGAGTTTTTTTATAAACGAGCCAGCCTTCTATAGCATTGTTTGGCCAACGGATTATCTCAATACATGCTTTTATTCTATCTATACTGATAGACCGTGTTCCCAATTCAGGCCATACGTCAGCTCCCTGCAGTCCGGCAGTATCGTTGATTTTAGAGCCCTCGATTTTCATAATATAGACATAGGTCTTCTTGCCCGGCGGCGAATAAAAGATGTTACAACGTAAACGGCTCCCTCCCCCCCATATAGAAAATTTTTTCGATTTTTGCTCGGGCGCATTATTAAAGAAATATGCCGCTTTTTCTCCATCTGGAAGCTTCCACTCATTGTGATAAAGTGGAAAAACGAGGACATCTCTGAAATGAGGAGCTATTGATATGCCGGTTTCGGTACACAGATCCTGCTGGCCATAACGGTACCAGATTTTATTTCCATTATCTCCTCCCAGACTTTTTTCCAATTCTTTGATGGCATCGTTTACAGGTTTCAGTTTTGGAAATGACTCTACTGCCACCTTGAAACCCTCTTTAAAAATCACTTTAGGCTCTCTTGAGTCACAGCGAAATACCCAATAGCTTTCACCATCCTTTTTTGGTTGTTTATCGGGAATGTCTTCCCATGGTTTTCCGGCGCCGTCATATTGCTTGAATGTAAATTTTGCGTAAAATTGCATGAAGCAGAAAACGAAAAATTTGTATAAAATGTTTATATCAAGATTTTCAGGTTTTAGGTCAGCCGGTTTAAATTCCATTCTTACTTCTTTTAATTTGTTATAATATTCATTGATTTCTAATCTATCGGTTATTTCAACTTCACCACCCTTCACTTTTTTTTTACGTCCAAATCGATCTTTCTCATCTGTTTCTGTAGAGGTCGTTTGGTATATTTTAATATTTTTTTTCATATTACTATTTGCCGATTTTGCGACTTCATTTTTAAATGAATCAGTAGGAATAAATCCTTGATTGATGATTTTATCATTCCAATTTTTCTCATTCTTCACTTCCATAAACCTTGATTCACTATTAAGATAAATTGTTTGAATAAACTTTATTGCAAATTTCCTGTCCGGCTCTTTTACTCCGGTAAATTTTTCCATCCTATCTGTAAAACTGCTTGGATCATTAAATGCTTTCCCAAATAACTCCCATGTTGCCTTCGCCAACTGAAAAAAAGGAACTTGAGTCGCCATTGTTATTTCCTCTTCAGATTTTCATGGAATGAATGATTTTGAAATTCCAAATAACATTCACTTCTTACAATCATGAAGTTCCAACAATCTTTCTTGAAGCTTTGCGATGTTTTCATCTTTTTTGGCTTCCTCGGAATTTCTCTTAAACTTATCCAAATTAATATCCTTGATCCAGGATGTATCTTTACTTTCTTCAGCCTTCGACAGCAGAAACCGCTCAACGGCCGACTTTGTCAGAGGACCGAAAGTTCCGTGTTCATCCCCGCAATCAAATCCGAGATTGTCTAGACGGTCCTGAATACCCTCTATCGTGTCGATGGGATCAAGATGGCCTATCTGCAGAGTGTAGGTCTCATACGCCTCCGGATCGCTCTCTTCTTCCTTGTTCTGCCATACGCGCATCTCGACCTCCCGGACATTTTTATCTTTATATATTACCGGAACTTCGGTGCTGAGGAGCCCCTTATCGTCGGTTTTTAAATCTTCTTTATTAACCTTTTCATTTTCAAACCATATTTCACATTTTACTTCAGCATAGGGTTCCTGATCGCCGTCTTCAAGATAGAGATTAATGGGCACTTTCGGCGTCATCAACGTGAATTGATGCTTTTTATCCGTTTCACAGGTGAATTTTTGGGGCTCTTTATCGGGAATGAACACCTCATCGCCTTTATATAACGAAAACGGGTCGGGCCTTTTCTCCCGCAGCTTCTTGTTTTCCGGATGTTCGTACAGGGTTTTCCAGTTTCTGAAACCGTGTTTCAATGCTATGAGAACCATGTCGTCGTTATCTTCAGCGATATAGGTTGTACTCATGAAATCCGCCTTTTGCTGAAAAAAATGTCATACTTTCGACGCCGCCGGTTCGCAACCAGCGGCAAATATTGTACTGATATGTTCCCCCGGCTTTCATTTAACCTTGACATACCAGTAAACGGCGGCGTTTCTCGGCCGGGTCTCGGCGCCGCCTGTTGGGCTCGTCGATTTCGTCATTGATTCCCCGTAACTTCCGCCGCTGAATAATCCCCCGTTTCCCGTCGCCAGGTCCTCGAGGTGCGTATGGCTTTTGAGCGTATCGGCTTGATAATCTCCTGCGGTTCTTCCCACTCCTTCGGGATCTTCCCTGTCGTCCTCCCTTCCCGCATTCAGTCCGCGTAAAAAGAGTCCCCGCAGATCCGGCACATCGGCCTTGCCGGTAGCCTGAAAATACTCCGTTGTGGCGGTCCTGCCGTCGGCCGGGACCCATACGCCGTTTGACGTATCAATCTGTTTCATAACCGCGATAATCGATCCGATGGGGAGTGCGGATGTACTTTTCACGGTATCGAGCCGGGCTTCAAGACGCGCATTTTCTTTTACAAGTGTGTCGATTCGTCCCATAAGGTAATTGAAGTTATCGTTCACCTCACCCGCTTTTGCCGAATCTCCCGCATTGAATGTATGCGGCAATTGTGCGGGTATGGAAATGGAAGCAAGAAGGAGTAATAGTAGTGCCTTCTTCATAATCTGCAATCTCCTGTTACCGGTTTTATACTCTCATAATGACTCGATGAACAGCCCACCGTTCCTGATTAAAATAGGTATCTTGAGGTGAAGAAAGCAAGAATCGGCAACGACCCTGTATACGCCGGGTGCGACTTTCATCCTGTTCGCAGTGGT
>JAFGNB010000275.1 GCA_016927235.1 Chitinispirillaceae bacterium | reverse complement strand
TCAGAGATGGAAAACGTCGTCGATGAGGACATACGGTCGTAAATGGGAATCTGCTCGTACGACTGGAGAGCGACCTGCAGCATCTCCATCTGAAATTTCTCTATTATGAAGGAATCCGTGGGAGCGGGATGAACTCCGATGACGTTGCTGGTCTGATGAAAAAGCCCCTCCTGGTCGCGCTCAATGAATCCCAGTTTTTCGAGCAGGGCAATCGATTCTCGGGCCTGTTTGGGGGAAATCGGAGGTATAAGCGCTGCGCCCAGCGTCGCATAGTTATCCTTGAATTCGAAAAAGGTCACGACTTCACGGATGACACTGTGGTACCAGACGCTGTAATATTCATACCGGTCGAGTGGAATAATCCGTATATCGAAAGGCTTGCGCACCTCGACGATCCGGCTGTAATAGAGGCACTTTTCGTGAATATTATCCGCCTGGTTGAAAAAAACGAGATTTTCGAAATAATCGGCCTCTTCACGGGTATGACCGATGGCCCCTGAAATTTTCAGGAGGCTGTTTTTCGTAAGATTCCTTTTTCCTTCAATCACATAGAATAAAAAAGAGGGAGCTTGGATTCCCGCCTTTTTGGAAAATGAACGGTAGGAAAAGGATTTTTTAGTAGCCTTTTGCTCATTGTAATAGGCTTTTAAATAATCACGGTAATTCTGATATTCAAAAAGATTCACCATGCTCTTTTCACTTATGGCGGCTGGAAATCAATTATTATTAAAATATAGCGCTGCTTTTAATATATCCATAATAATAGGTTAATGTTTAAAAAAACTGTTCTCTTATGAGAACGGTTTTCATGAACGTGGCGAAGCCCACACGCTGCCGGTGATTCCCGCGTAATCCTCCCGAACAGATGATTCATCGATTTTTATTGTGCAACCGAACCGTTACGACAACGCCGTCACAGGATCTTCGCCGTTATTGTATCTTTGTTTCGGCAAGAGTCGCGAGGACAATAGAGACACCGTTGTAGTAGGATTTAAGGATGGTTATAAAATTCTGCCCGGCCTGTGCCCTTCCCACCGCTCCCATCTGGCACATGCCAACGCCGTGGCCGTACCCCCTGCCGCTGAGGATTACGGTGTTCCGGTTAGGCGAAACCACAACGAAATTTGAACTTCTCAGAATCGGATTTCCGGCAGTGCCCCTGCGCAGGATAAACCTGACCCGATCTCCGCCGCACTCCTGCGCCCAGCCGCTCCCGGTGATCACAACCCGTTTGACCCTCCCGCAGGAGAACCGTTCTTCCACCAGAAGGTCGGTAACCACCCCCTTAAATTGTGTGCGCGGAAAGAGTTTCTGCAGAGAGCGCAGCACGATGCCCGAAAACTGTTTCCACGGCCACTTCTCTTCCCAGGTAAAATAGGCCGAATTACGGCAGAAGGCTTTTCCCGACTCGTCGCGATCCGTTATTGACCGCAAATAAGGGCGCTGCGGCTTTCCCCATGCCTCGTTAACATCCGCTGTCGTCCCGCCGCAGGTCGAATGGTAATAGGCATGGATGATGCTGTCGCCCCATACCATAATGAGGTCGGCGGTTGATCGTATCGCCATGTCTGAAGTACGGTATTCCGCATCAACACCTCCGTACATCTGATCCTCCGTCGTGGCAACCATATCGAAAGGTGCGGCGGAGTGTTCGATGATCCGGCGGTATGCATAGGTTCGGGCGGCGACCGCCTGGGCTTTGAGCGCCTCGATCTCTTCACGCGACCGCTTTCCCATCTCGATCGGCACCACGCCGCGAAGATACTCCTCGATGTCGAGATAATTAACTAAAATAAAGGTACCCGGCTTTCCGGGGACAATAATCAGCGCCCCCCGGTAGGTGGTGTCACCGATCTCGAAAAAGTTGTACTCCTTTTCCGAGAGGAGCGTACAGGGTAAAACGGCTTCGAACTGCTCCCGTCCGGCGGTGACCGTCACGTTTTTTCTCCCCGGTTTCATTTCCAGGGCTATTCTGCCGCGGCAATGGTGCGGTTTTTTTTTCGGACGGTCGCTCCGCACACTTACGGTTCCCACCGAGTAGACCACCGATCTCTTGACCCCCTGCGTCAAGGCGATGCGCACCCGCTTCGAAGGAACCGTGAACGGTGAAGGCTTCAGGGAATCGGGGGCTATATTTTTCACCCGGGGAGTGGGCGGCATCAGGGAATCCCCGACGGAAGGGGCCGCGGCGGCCGAGGTATCGAACGCATCGGCGAAATCGATACCGTCCGCACGCCGCCCCGTGTCCTTAACGCCGGCGACTGCCGCGCCTTCCGGCGTGCGGTCGTGCGTTGCGGGGGGTGGCGTCCTGACGGATGTGGGAATGGTGCAGGCCGCACCGATCAGGGCGGCGGTCAGCGGCGCAAGGAGCATGGGGTGATGATTATCCGTCGACACTTCCCGTTTTCGCCAGTTTCTTAAGTTTGCCCCTGATCATGGCCCTTTGCAAAGCGGAAACACGATCGATAATCAGCACGCCGTCAAGGTGGTCGATCTCGTGCTGCAGCGCCCGCGCGAGCAGCCCCGACGCCTGTTCGATCGTAAACGGGTTGCCGCCGCGGTCATGCGCCGACACCGACATCTGCAGGTGGCGTTTGACCTGGAGGGTGATCCCCGGCAGGCTGAGACACCCTTCATCGGCCTCCGCCGTTTCATCCGATGCCGCCGTAATGATTGGATTTACAAATACTATCGGCGGTTTCTCGCCGGCGGTGGTGTCGATCACCGCGATCCTCAGCGTTTCTCCCACCTGATTGGCGGCAAGGCCGACGCCGTCTTTGACCAGCATGGTTTCCGTCATTTTGTCGATAAACCGGCCGAGTTGTTCATCGAAGGTCTCGACGGCGCGAGCGGTCTTCCGAAGGACCGGGTCGCCGTAAATCCTGATCTCATGCACCGCGGTCATTTTTGTTCAATCTCGGTCGTGGCCTGTTTTTCGGAGCCGTCTTTGTTGACAATTGAGCTGACCGCACTTTTGGTGAACTCCACAACGGTGTTTTCGGCGATTTTTACCATGACGGTGGCCTCTTTCACTGTTCCGACCGTGCCGAGTATTCCTGCGGTGGTGAGGACCCGGTCGCCTTTTTTTATCGCCTGCAGCATCGTCTGACGCTGTTTCTGTTTCTTCTGCTCCGGACGGATCATGAGGAAGTAAACCACGGCGAACATGACCAGCATCATGGGAATCAGGCTGCCGAGGCCTGCCGTGGGAGCCTGCGGGGCTTTATTTTGCCCGAAAACAGTGAAATACGGCGACAGCGCTGCGATCCATAGTGAAATTATGACGGTTTTTCGAAGCATGGTCGGTCCTCTCTGAAGGAGTGAGGGTATCGGGGTGGAGATCATAAATTAATGTGCTAAATATACCAAGCAGGGGTCGTAGTGTCAACGCTCAGTTGGAACGGGGCCCCGTATCCGCTTTTTTTCCGCCAACGCAACGATTGCACGATCCGACAGTGCTTTCGCCGCAAGGACCGTATCGCCCGCCGCAAGCCCCTTGCGCACGATACTGCGCCCGTCGCCGATGTCGGCGAGCAGTACCGGGCATTGATGCGCCCGGTCCCCTTTTTTCAGATAGACGTAATCACCGTCGTGGAGCGACGCATGAAAGCGTTTGTCGATGACGATGGCGTCCGGGATGCGGCGTGTAACGATCTGCACCGACACCGTCTGGCCGGTTCGAAGGACGATGTCCGGGGAACTGATATCGCCAAGGATCACCGTGAACGAATCGCGTCTCCCCTCCGCCCGGCCGGCTTTTTTTTTGACGACCGCTTCAATCGTCCGGGGCGCTCCGCCCGCCGTCACGATGTGTGCACGCTGACCGCTGCATATGGTCGCAGCCGTACCCTCTTCAAGCCGCATTTCAACGGCCAGCACCGTATCGGAAGGCTGAAAATGCAGCAGCGGACCGCCCGCCGCGGTGAACTCGCCTTTGGCGCGCAGAAGAGCCGCCACTTTACCGTCGGCAGGGGCGACGAGGATCGTACGGGAAAGCGCTATCGTCGCTTCCTGCAGCAGAAGCTGCGCCTTCGTCAAACGAGACTGCCGAAGCTGCAGTTCGGATGTCGTGACGGATGCGACTTCGGTTTCCGCAATCAGACGTTGCGAGTGTCTGAGCTCGTGCTCCTTTTTCAGTTCATCGAGTTCGGATTGCATGATGGATCCCTGCAGAAAAAGCGTATCGCCGCGGACTCGTTGTTTTGCCGCCAGCTCCTCGAGAATCTTCGCCTGGCTGAGGCGCTCCTGCGCCTGCCGGTATTCGATACTCTTTAATTTATCAAGGTTGATCCGGGCGATCGCCACGTCGACGCTCCGCTGCGCAACAACATTCGTCTCTTCTTCGTTGTCGATAATCATCAGCGTATCGCCCGATAGCACCCGGGCGCCTTCCTCAACCCTGACCTCATCGATAATGCCGCTTTTCATCAGGGCAAACGGTACCGTTCTGCCGCGTACGACCTTCCCCTCGGCGAGCACCTTCGTCACGGCCTCCTGAGGGAAAACAACGGCCCAGTCGGACGTGACCCGCCGTTCTCCGCATCGGAGAAAAAAGGCGTCCGCAAGAAATGCAACGATCACTGGAATGATAGCCGCTTTTCTTCTTTTTTCCATAGCATGTTCCTGAAAAACTTTACGACAGATGGATAAACGGTAAAATACAAGGGCCGGAGGCGTAAATCAACGCATTTCCGCTCCGACGAAACAGCGGCACCTTACCGTTCGCGGTACCGTATTTCGTAACGGTACCCCTGTTCAGTGAGAAAAAGCTGGCGGTTCATCGCAAAATCAAGTTCTTTCGATTCGCGGGTGACCACCGAATAAAACACCGCCTGTTCACCCGAAGGCTTCGGGCGGAGGATCCTGCCGAGGCGCTGCGCCTCCTCCTGACGCGATCCGAACGAACCGCTGATCTGAATCGCCACATTGGCATCGGGAAGATCAACGGCGAAATTTCCCACCTTTGAAAGGATGAGTGTCGAAACGTCGCCTGCCCTGAAGGCGTCGTAGAGTTCGTCCCGTTTACCGCTCGGAGTAGCCCCCGTGATGATCGGGACGTCGAACTCGTCGGCGAAGCGGTCGAGCTGCGAGAGGTACTGCCCGATCACCAGCACCTGATCGGCGCGGTGCCGTTGCAGCAGTTCGCGCACCACGGGGATCTTGTCGGGATTTTCGTAGGCCAGCCGGATTTGTTGGCGCGGGGGAAGCGAGAGGTAGCGCATTTTCTCGGCAAGCGGCAGATCGACCCGTATTTCGACGCACCGCGCCGAAGCGATCCATCCCTGCCGTTCGAGGTCCTTCCAGGGCACGTCGAATTTTTTAGGTCCGATCAGGGTGAAGACGTCCGTTTCGCGGCCGTCTTCACGGATCAGCGTGGCGGTGAGCCCCAGCCGGCGCCGCGCCTGGAGTTCGGCGGTAAACCTGAAGACCGGCGCCGGGAGCAGGTGCACTTCATCGTAGATGATGAGTCCCCAATTCTCCCGGTTGAAAATTCCGTAATGGAGAAACGATTCGCTTTTTTTCCGGCGATAGGTGAGGATCTGATAGGTCGCGATCGTTACCGGTTTAATGGACTTGTCTTCACCGCTGTACTCGCCGATTTCATCGTTCGTCAAAAACGTCTTGTCAAGGAGCTCGCGCCGCCACTGGTGTACTGCGGTCACATTGGTCACCAGAATGAGCGTGCGGCGTTTGAGCAGGCTCATCGCATAGAGGCCCACAATCGTCTTGCCGGCGCCGCAGGGCAGCACGACAACGCCGCTTCCTCCGGGCGCGTCGGGATTTCCGAGGTAGCTTTCCGCCGCCTGAAGCTGATATTCCCGGATA
>JAFGNB010000274.1 GCA_016927235.1 Chitinispirillaceae bacterium | reverse complement strand
GATAATAATAACGAAACCGCTTTGTGACCCGGCTTGCTTTACCTGAAAACCTGCCGTTCTCAGTATTTCTCGATACACCGCTCCATCTGCTCCTTGAGAATACCGACGTAATTGTTTCCCAGCGCCGCAATCTTTGCCCGTAAACGTGCACCGAACCGTTCAACCTCTTCGATCGACCGCAGCTTCGCATCCTGCCATAGCCGCTTGACGCTCTTTTCATTGAGAATCTCGTTCGTGGCAACCTCAAAATGCAAACGTTTGTTATCGGTAATGCGTTTTGCCGCGTCCTGGATCATCTGCAGCATTTCGGTATAAATGGAGAGTTCGAATTTCTTTTTTAACTGACGGGCATAATGTATGAGCTCCTCACCGAAAAATTCGGCGTTGAAAATATAGTGTCGTTCGTTCTTGTAAACCTTTCCGTCGTAATAGTACTCTCCGATGACCCTTCCTCCGGTCGTTTTCACGACCGATTTGGGAAACGGCAGCGGGTCGGTCCTTTGCGGCGGAGGACAGGTCTCCTCCTGGAGCGGGACCTCATCACCGTCATTTTCATTTCCGGAGACCGCCTTTTTCTCAGGCGGCGCGGGGATAACCGGAGGTTCAAAAACGGCGGTGCCAGAGGCGGTATCGGGCTGCAAAGACGTCAGTTTGTCGGCGGCGGTGAGAAGCGGAGGCGGTAGCTCCGTCGGTGCGTCGGATGGTTGGCCTGACGCCGCCGTAACCGCTCCTTCCACCGCCGCTTCCTGCTGTGTCAGGATTATTTCATAAAGTCCATTGACGATTTCATTTTCATTCCGGTTGAGCTCCTCGCGCAATTGATGTTCGATCAGAGTAAGTTCCTGTTCTTTTATTTTAAGTTTGTCGAATTTTTCGGTGAGTTCGGAGAGTTCCTTGGTGCAGTCGGCCACCTGCTGCTTTACAGTTGCAACCTCTTCGTCCTTTTTCCGTTTCTCCTCAAGCAGGGTTCTCGAATCGAGGCTTACCTTTTTGAGGTGTTCCTCCTTTCCGCGCAGTATGTCCATCTTTTCCTGGTAATAATTGATAAGCAAATCGAGTGTGCCGTTTTTCCCCGAAAAAAGGTTCTTTTTCAGCCGCCAGAGGTGTTCCAGAGCCCCCTTGGCATTTTCCTTCTCGCCGGTAAGCAGTTTTTCGGCGATATCGCACATATTCTCCGAAACCGAAGCCGCACGTGCATCGAGAAGGATGGAATAAAACCGGTTCGGATCGATGGAACTGTTTTCAATCCCGAACAGGGATTCGTTCATTCGTTCATTACGTCGCATAGGAACCGCCTTTCGATAAATTGAGAATTGATACACAACGGAATTATTTATCAAGCATCGGCAATCAACTGTTTTCCGGTCATCGATTCAAAAATATCATTCAGGACGCTGTTTGCGCGGATCTCTTCCCTGTCATTGAATCCACGGTCCAAAGCGTGAACAAGCAGCGTTTCCGCCCGTTTCATATTTCCCCGTCTCGCCTCGATATCGGCAAGCAGAAAATAGGAATCATAACTATCGGGATGGCCGGTCATATACCGCCGTATCTCCCGTTTTACCTCGGCCATGTTTCCCTGTCCCAGCATCGCACGCCAGAGAATACCGTATGCCGTCGCGTCCTTTTTTTTCATTTGTCCGATACGGACAATCACCTGCTCATACTCTTTCGTGAGCAAATAATACCTCGCCAGGCCTCTATGAATCGCATCGGGAGGATCGGTCAGGCCCGCGATCCGGTCCGCAATCGCCCTGACCTTTTCCGGGCACGTTCCCTTGCGCTGATAGAGCAGCAGCCGTTGCAGGTCGAGCAGGTCGCCGCAGCGGCCGAAGCGGTCCGCCTGCGCCAGCAGCTCATCCGCTTTATCAATCTGGTGTAGGTTATGGAGCACGGCGATGCTCTGCGCGAGCATCTCATCGCTTAACCGGGGCAGTACCGCCAAGGTCGCACGCATGAACGTCCCGACATCGCCTTTTGCCAGTGCGTAACCGCGCAGTCCCAGCCAGCCCTGCAGGTTGTTCGGAGAAAGCCGTACCGCCTTGAGAAAGCACTTCTTCGCTTCATCGAACTTTTCCCGGCGTATCTGAACGTTCCCGAGATTGACATAAAGTTCCGCGTCCGCCTTGTTGATGAGAATCGCCTCCGAATAACGCTGCGCGGCCTCGTCAAGACGGCCGTCATGTTCGTATACCCAACCGAGGTTCTTGAGTGCCGAGGAAAATTCCCGCCGGTAATGCAATGCCTTTTCAAAAGCGATTCGGGCATCCTCGTAGTGCTTCAATTCGATATACGTATTACCCCTATTGAACCACGCATCGGGAAAATCGGCCTGCACCGCACACGCGCGTTCGTAATAGACGTCCGCCTTGCCGTAATCATGCTTGCCGAAATAATAATTGCCCATATTCAGAAGCGCCCCGGGGTTCTCCGGTTCGATCTCCAATACGCGCTGGAACGCCTCCCGGGCGCCTTCGGAATCATTACAGTTTGTCAGGGCAATACCGAGATTGTTCCATCCCTCGATCCGTTCGGGACGGCGTGCCGTCAGACGGCCGAACAGTTGTACTGCGTTGGTAAAATCACCTTTTTTAAAAGCGGTATTACCGTACTCGAGCAGGATCACGGTATCATCCGGATCGCGTTCAAGCGCCGCCTGATATATTTCAATCGCCTCATTGAACCATCCCAGGTCGCAGTAGCGCTGTGCCAGGTTCAACGCCGCAGGGCGGTTTTCCGGATCGTCACGATACGCCTTCTGTACATCGGACAATTCTGCGTTGCGGTCATCCATACGATTGATATTCCTTGCTTGGCGCCTCCCGTCCGCCCGTTACGGCAGGGTCGGCCGGGTCTGCGCAATCTTCGGTTGATACACGTCGGTTATGACTCCACGAATATAGTCGTGCTGCGGGTATACTCCCTCCGCCGCCCAGTGCCGGTTCACAACGACTTCGTCGATAAGATCGAGGTACAACCGCCCGACCTCATCGAAGTTGCTGCTCCCCGGCAGTACCGTATAGCCGTTTTCCACCAGTTGCTTGAATGATACTTCATAGACGTTCGAGATCCATCCGCCGCCGAACATCATCGACATGTCGCTGAGGATATCCTTTCGTACCGGAATCATACCGAAACGCGTGCACTCCTGTATCTGTGCGGTGGTGCCGGTAATAAAGGAGGTGAGTGCAACTCCAAGTGCCGGATAGGGTGCGTCGGCGGGGATCGCCCACCACCACCCGCCGGTGGTGACCGCCTTGCTGCCCAAACGCGGGATTCCCGCCGCATCGAGCGGTATCGAACATGCACGCGGCATGGTCGCAACCCCCATATCTTCCGGACGCCGGAAATACCCCTCAAGGTTATCGCTTCCCGTTCCGTGAAGGAAAAAACAGTCGAGTTGCGTCATGAAGGCGAGAAAAACATCTCCGGAATTAAACTGCTGCCAAATATCGGAACCGCCCCATCGTTCACTCCACATTTTTTCACTGTATATTCCCGCCGACGTATATACCGCCTCCCAGCAGATCGCATCGACAACGGCGTCCCCCCGCATCGACAGCACGGCACCGCTGTCGCCCCCGAGCTGGAATATCCGATCGATGACCCGCTGTGTGGTGCCCGAATACCGCTTTCCGCGATGACCGATCCGCGGTTGAACCTTTCCATTGTAAAGGGTATGCCCCCATATCCACCCCACAACGAAGATATCATAATAGTCCCACCGCTCCGGATCATCCTCCAGCAGGTAGGTCGAAGGCAGTCCGTATCCGTTATAGTGCTTCAGCACCGCATCGATGGAGTCCTTCCATGTCCGCCATGACGCGACGGCGTCGGCGACCTTGCTTTTACAATATACCATGATGCGCGTCTCGAATTTCCGGGGAACGAGGTACTGCTTTCCATTCATCGCACCCAGCGACGTAAGAAGGTACGCATCCGTGAATCTTTTAAGTTCGTCCCCCGTGAGCACCGAATTGAGGGGTGCAAACAATCCCTTGCGCATAAGCGGTCCCGCTTTGTCGAAAGGTACTTTGACAAGTGATATAGTTCCCGCCCGCCGTCGCATGATCTCCTCGATGCTGTCGGTGCTGCCGTAATGGATCACCTCGACGACCGAAGGGTATTTATTCTCGAACGCCGGAACCACTTCATTCTTAAAGTAAACCTCCTGATCCGCCATCATACTGATGAGCGCGCGTATCTGGGGTCGCGGCGTGCATCCGACGAACGCCGCCCCGCTCACCAGTGCCGAGATGATATGCACCACCCGGGGTTCCATTCATGACCCCTCGGCCGATGTCAGTGAGAGCGCCTCGATCCGGCTGTTCGCACGGCGAAGCCGTTTAACGAAAATACGCAGTAATTCGATGCCGATCTGCGGATTGTCGCGCAAGACGTCAAGAAGGTCATTTTTACTTATTCGCAACACGACGCTCTCCTGCCGCGCCGTGACCGTCGCCGACCGCACCTCCTCGTCGATAGCCGCCATCTCCCCGAAACACTCTCCCGCCCCCATGGATGCCAGATCGACGGTGCAGCCCGCACCGGCATGCTTCGTCACCCGTACCGATCCATTGCGGATCAGAAAGAGCGCATCGCCGATATCATCCTCCTTGACAATCAACTCGCCGGGTTTGAAATGAAGTTCCTCCGCAACCCACGCGACGGCGCGCAACTCGCTCGTCGAGACCGTCGCGAAAAGAGGACTTTTCTTCAGCGCTAGGATCTTATCCAGAAGAGTGTATGATGCGTTGATATCCATGCCAACCTTGTGATTATATCACTTATGGAAAAAAGAGGGAAGGAAAGATACGGGGATACGATAGGTTTCCCTTCGCATCCCCCATATTACAACCCCCGCAAACCGGCCGGTGGTTCCCTAAAAAGGCCTTTAAAAATCGCAATTCATGGCAGCTTCCGTTTCCAAATTCACCATGAAAAAAACATATCATTACACGCTTCCGGAAACTAAATTTATTCATATGAAATCATTACTGCGATCTCCCGTAGTTAAAAAAGTGCTGTTGTCGGCCGCGGGGGTGCCGCTCCTTAAAAAACTCGACCGTGCCAGCAATGACGTCAAAACCGCGCAAAACAGGGTTCTTTCCTCGATCATCGAGCAGGCACGCGATACGGTCTTCGGCAGGGAACACCATTTCAGCACCGTTAAAACAATCGCCGACTACCAAAGCGCCGTTCCGATCCGTGATTTTGAAGGGCATCGTCCCTACATCGACCGTATGTGTCATGGGGAACCGGATGTGCTCGTCCGCGGGAAACCGCTTTTTTACAACACCACCAGCGGAACCACCGAAAAACCGAAACTGATTCCGGTTTCTCCGACCTATTTTGAAAAAACGTACAACGATATCAGCCGCATCTGGTTTTACACCTGTTTACGCGACAACCCACGGCTCTTTCACGGCCAGAATCTCTCTGCCGTTTCTCCCGCCGTTGAAGGACACGTTGCAGACGGAACGCCTTTCGGATCTATTTCAGGCGTCATTTACCGCAATATTCCGAAAATTCTTCGGGACCTCTATGCGGTACCCTACCCCATCATATGCATGAAAGATTACCAAATGAAATATTACGCCATGATGCGCTGCGCGCTTTCCACCACGATATCCTATATCATTACGGTCAACCCTTCGACCCTGCTCCAGTTTCACCGTACGGCTCTCGACCATGGAGCGGATATCATAAAAGATATTCACGACGGAACGTTGCGGACCGATGCGGCCAACGAGATCGATCCCGCCGAACGTTCCGGGGTGCTCAAACAATTCCCGCCCGATCCGCAGCGCGCACGCCAACTCGAATCGATCTTCCAGACACATGAGGGACATCTTTTACCGCTGCACTATTGGCCCGACCTGGTCTGTATCAATACCTGGAAACAGGGTAATTGCAGCCTGATATTGCCTAAAATCGCCGGTTTTTATCCGAAAAACACGGTCCTGCGGGAATTCGGATACCAGGCGAGCGAGGCCCGCGCCGGTATCGTTCTCGGTAATGATTGGAATTATTCGCTGCTTCTTGCGCATCTCTATCTGTTCGAATTCATTGAGGCATCATCCCAGCCGTTGGGTGCACCGTCAGTTCTTCAGTCGCATGAACTGGAGATCGGCAAATCGTATTACCTTCTCTTCAGCAACGGCAGCGGCCTTTACCGGTACAACATCAACGACATCATCCGTGTTACCGGTTTTTACCGTCAGTTCCCGCTCGTCGAATTCATACAGAAGGGCGAAGGCGTGACAAGTTTGACAGGAGAAAAACTGTCGGAGGTCCAGGTGATTCGTTCCGTCGAGGAGGCCTCGAAAACAAGCGGCCTCGACATCGGGTTTTATACGATGTTCTGTGACCGAAGCGCGTTCAAATACCGGTTGTACGCAGAATTTCCCGCTGATGCCGACCATAAGCGGAAAATGCTCTTTCTCGCATCGGTCGATTCACGCCTCAAATATTACAATCCCGAATATGCGACAAAACGGGGTTCACGGCGTCTTCACGGCCCGGACCTGATTGAACTGCAGCCAAACTCCTACGAACTCCTGAAAAAACGGCTCATCGCCGAGGACCTCGTCCGCGAGGGGCAGTATAAAGTGCGATACCTGAACGACGACAGTGAGATGATGCGGCGGTACGATGATCTGGCGGTGAGATAAACGCCGGTTGCTGATATACCATTATACAAGAGTCGTTCCTCTGATCAAGCTTCACCGGTAACGGGCCTACCTCACCCGCATTTCTCATTAATGTTCAAGCGGCGTTCCAAGTAATAATCTGAATGCCTGCGGACTTCGGTTCGATAAAAAGATGTGGCTTTTAATAGACATTGTTATTACATAATGATAGTGTATACTTTTAGACATAAGGGATTATGAATAAAGGGAATAAAGTTCTTCTGATATGGCCGGAAAGCGATGCCGGTTACTATGATTTCAATCCATTAAATGATATCTTCGGCTTAAAGGGCCAATTCTTTCCGTTGCCTTTGATCTATGTCGCATCAGCACTGGGAAATGAGTGGAATTTCTCATTAATTGACATAGGGATAGACGGACTGTCTGCGAAACAAATTATACACGCAGATTTCATCATGATTTCATCCAATATCATGCAACGGAAATCGGCGGAACACATTATCCAGATGGCAAATCGATTTGATAAGCCGGTCATTATCGGCGGCCCGCTTACTTCAACATTGCCGCACGTATTCAACGGCGAAAATACCACGAAGGTAATCGGAGAAATCGAAAGCATCGAGGTATCCCACCGAGAATCCGGTGAAACGGTAGCTGAGGTCCTTTCACACGATATGCGGCATGGTACCTTACGTCCACTCTATCAGGCGGCAGGACACCCCGACATCACGAAAAACAGGATACCGCGTTACGATCTCATCAACCCTCGCCACTATTTCAACCTGTCGCTCCAAACTTCACGCGGCTGCCATCATTGCTGTGATTTCTGCCAAGAGGTTCCTCTCTACGGGAAACACCAACGAAAGAAGACACGACAGGTCATCGACGAACTTGATGCAGTATTGCTCCTGGGCGAACGAAAATCGATTTACATTATCGATGACAATTTCATGGGAAATATCGATAATCCGGGAATAAAAATGAAATTGATCGACCTCCTTTGTGCGATTGAAGAATGGCAAAAGGAAAATGACTATCCCTTCGATTTTTTCTGTCAATGTTCGTTGGAAGTCGCCGACCACAACGACATCGTCGAACTCATGGTAAGAATAGGTTTGAATATGCTGTTTATTGGTATTGAATCCGTAGACCAAACATCCCTCGCATCGGTACATAAACAGCAGAACCTTTCAACCGACATGGCGGCGAAGATAGGCAAGCTGCAGCAAGCGGGTATGGGGATCTTCGCCGGTATGATCATCGGTTTCGACAATGACTCAACGATCACTATCCAAAAACAGATCGAATTCGTGAGGCAATCGAAAATTCCTCTGGTAGGCGCTTCACTGCTGCTGGCGTTTCCCGGCACCAGACTCCATAAAAAGCTGCTCGCCGAAAACCGGATCAGCCCAGACCGGGACGCTCTCACCAAATCATTCCGTTCGAACGTCATCTTCCGGCAGCCTCCAAGCGAATTATACGGATATTACGTCAATTTTACTAAAGCGATCTACGGGCCGGAAGAGTACTTTAATCGTTGCCTCGCATGGGCTGCAGGATGGAATGACGCTTTTGTACTGCCCGGGAAAAAAGGATCGTTACAGGTCAATCTCCTGTTTTCACGTATCCTAAAAAGCTTTATCACTCAGGGGATCGCCGCCAGCTACTGCCTGAACTATTGGAACTATATGCTGCGGTCATTCCTCGCCTTCCGGCATAATCGAAACAAACTGGCGCTGGCGTTCTACCTCGGCTATTACTATCGCGTCGTCGATAATATCGTTAAACGTCTTGAATCGTTCTCCCGGAAGCTTCCTGCCGAACTTAATTGCGAGTGGGAGCGAAGGTTCGGAACGAAATCGTAGCAAGACCGATTATCATGGCACATGAAGAACCCACTGTTTCCTGCTATACGACAAGCCTTCTTATCAAATATGCACAGAAAAAGAATCTGCCCGATATTACCAAAGGCATACCGGTATCCAGCGAACGGATAAACGATCCCCGTGAATGGACCTCATCGGCAACCTGGACTTCTCTGGCTAAAAATCTGGAGGCTGCATTGGGCAATAAAGCGGGTATAATAGCTGAAGTCGCCCAGGAAATCCTTGAAAATGAGGTCAGTGCATTTTTTCCTCTCTTTTTAAAAATAGCACCCACCAAGCTCCTGTTTCGTTATCTTGCCAAATACACGCAGCAGTATTCCAACAAGAATCTTGTGTGTACCGCAGAAATTGTCTCGAAAAACGAAATCAATATCATCTTCCAGCCGGTTGATCCACAACAATATTCCATTCAGATGTGCGACTTCAATCGCGGCTGGACCTACGCGATAGCAAAAATGAAAAGGTCCCGCAAGGCAAGGCTTACGGAGGTATCATGCTCGGTTCGCAGCGGAGGGACACTGCCGTGTGTGTACAATATAAAATGGAAAACGGCTGATACGGTGCTGCAAAAGATTAAATATCTTTTTATTTATTCCATCCGCGACCAGCACTCAGTCATCACCCACCTCGAGGAAAACCACCAGACCCTCCAGAAGCAATACCAGGAAATCCTCTCGATGAAGGATTTCTATTCGCACATCATGGACAGCATGGGTGAAGGCATTATCTGGTTGAACGCAGACCGGACCATTACTTTTACCAACAACGCCTTCTGCCGGCTTATCGGATTACCTGAAAATGAAGTCAGGGGGAAACCGTTCGAAAGCATCCTGCAAGAATCCTCCACGATTGATACCTACAATACCCTCTGTATAAATTGCCGCAATCAACCGCTTGTTCCAATCGAAGCGGAATTTATTGTCACCTCACGTAACGGCGAACGACATATCGGCCAAACAAGTATCATCTGGGTAACCGGCGAGCACTATCCCCCCGGCTACGTTATAAGTATCCGCGACATTACCGAAACCCGGAAAATCAAACGTCAACTTTCGGCCGCTGAAAACCGGTACCGTTCGCTCTATGAGAATTCACCGGCGATTATCATCGCCGTGGATATGGACGGAAGGTTCCTCTATGCAAATCCGGCCATGACCGAGCAGTCCGGGTATACCGAAGAGGAACTGAAAGAAATGCATTTCAAACAATTGATCGCTCCCGAGGCCGATTACAATGTGGATTATCTCTTACAAAATCTTCTCGCCCACCCCACACGCCTGCAGGAGGTTCATTTCAAGACAAAGGACGGCATCTGGAAATGCATTGCGCTCAATACCTACCATATCCATGACTCCGACGACAACCTTGCCGGCATTTCCGGAATCGGTGTCGACGTCACCGAGACCAAACGGCTCAACGAGCAGCTCATCAAATCGCAGCGGATGGATGTGCTCGGGCAGCTCGCCGGCGGGATGGCGCACGATTTCGGCAACATGCTCGGCTCGATCCACGGATTCAGCAGGATGATTGCGGACAGGTCGACCGACGAGAAAATCAAGAGTTATGCCGCATTGATCGAGCGTTCGTGCCTGCGGGCGCACGACCTCGTCAAGAATCTGCTCGCCTTCAGTCGTGGCGATACGCGTGAATCGGTCGTTTTCGATGTCGTCGGCATCGCCGGAGAGGTAAAGAATATGATGTACGGTGCGATGCCGAAAACAATCACCCTTACATCGGAATTTCCCGACGAGCCGCACCTTATTCTCGGCGACCCGGGCAAAATCCATCAATCCATAGTCAACCTCTGCGTCAATGCCCGCGACGCCATCGGACCGCGTAAAGGCGCCGTTACGCTCCGGGTAAAAAAGGCGGGCGAAAACAACAACCTGATCCGCGTACAGGTGGAAGATACCGGCACCGGCATCCCGCCCGACATTATCGAAAAAATATTCGACCCCTTCTTTTCGACCAAAAAAAAGACCGAGGGAACGGGCCTCGGCTTATCGGTAGTCTACGGTATCATGAAAGCGCATAAAGGTGAAATATACGTTGAATCCCACCCCGGAGAAGGAACCATCTTTACGCTTGAATTTCCCGCTGCAGCCGCCAGGAAATCCCGCTGAAAAAGCAGCTGTAATATTTTACCTGTTATTATCGTAAAACCAATACTTGCATCTCGTCAACATTTATGCTATATATTAATTGTGAATAGGATTGTAGAGAGGATAGTAGGTCAAATTATAAAATGAACATGAAAAAGGCTATTATGATTGCTTGCTTAACCGGTTAATCGTCATACACATCAACCTTCCATTAACATAACATCAATATCGATGGGAGGTAGATTGTTTAAGCGATCACTCGTTCACCAGCTGATCAATCCCGTACTACATTTTCTGCCGCGGGAAATGTGGAACGCATTCAGTTGCTTCTGCGCGGGATTCTCCCGGCCGACCGTCGGTTCCCCCGTCAGTTTCGATCATCAGCAATTCCATCTCGAAGAATTTCCTGCAGATAAAATGCCAGAACCGATCCACCAGAAGTTTATTGCCTTCTGCTATCCTGCCGATATGCCGGATCGACAGCAGCAGATAGAGTGCGACCGGCGACTGTACTGGTGCAACACGTCAACGTTTCTCGTCTTCAACAGACAGCGGAATATCGTCGGGTGCATTCAGGTTGTCTTTAAAACGACCGGCACGAAGCTTCCGGTCGAATACGCCTCAATTGTCACACGGGACGGCACAAAAAGGTCTTTTACCATCAGGCGATTCGTCCCCTACGGCGCCGTCACCGAAATCTACCGCTGCCGGCGTTCATTTGATCTCGACAAGATGGAAGCGGTCAACGTGCTCATGATGCTGTTCAAGGCCGTGTGGGCGAAAACCATACAAGCAGGCACCGCCTTTTCCTGCATCAGTTACGACGCATCGAAAACCGACCTGCGCCATATGTACCTTAAAAAACTGGCCTTCGACGATCCCGGCGTTTCTTTGACTTTCGGCACCGATTCGCGACGCTGGAGCCTGTTAATAAAAGACTGGGAGTTTCACGAAAAAAAATACGCGGCACTCAGCACGACCCACTTCTACCTCCAGACGTGGGGCAGAATGTCGCTTAAAAAGAAACACCTTCACATTAAACGATCCCCTGCCGCAGTAAGGGTGCACAACGTTCAGCTTATCGACAGCAGTGATATGGTAATCGCTCAAACGATTTTACCATTCTGTAAAAACCAACGAAAAAAGTCTTCCAAAATGAAAAATTTGTTAGAATAATCCGTATAATAATTGCAATAATCGCACCGACGATTCTCATCGAGCATGACGGTGCCCCCCCTACGCAACAGACTGTTTTTACAATAAGCCATGACGCTATTTCCTCGCAGCCTGTCTTTTTCGCCAGACCCGTTGATACTCATTCCATTTTTCCCTGTTATCAAATACCCATATTTTATGGTATATCCGTTGATATTCTCTGTATTCGGCGCTTTTCCTTCCTTCCAAAATACGTTTGCGGTTCTTCTGGTACCACTCTCGCCTCTTTTCCCGAAGATGCTCGATTTTATCTTCATTGTTCCGCGTCATGGAGAGACTCTTCTATCGTGAAATATCCCTTATTTTCATGAGTATTAAAATACTATTCGGACTGATAACGAGCCATTTAAGGAAGCAGACAATACAGGGCGATTTATAAAGCTCTCAGGGCGACTTGAAAAGCCCTTCGGGCGACTTTTAAATCTCTTTTCCACGCCCCCGCGCGAAGGCTGAAGCGGTCGATCTGCTTTCACCGGTCACCCGCCGGCTGCTGATGCATACTTTCCAGCAACAGTGAAAACAGTTCAATCCCCTGCCGGGCCGTTTTCCATGAAGGGTTAATCGCTTCCTCGTCTCCGACCGCCACCATCGGCAGCAGCACCGGTTTCTCCTTCAGCACCTTTGCGGCAAACCGGGCCATGATTGTCGTCATTTTCGGGACGACCACTACG
>JAFGNB010000273.1 GCA_016927235.1 Chitinispirillaceae bacterium | reverse complement strand
GATGCCGCACGCGGCGCGCTGGCCCATATTCTGGTGCTTCTCATCTCACGCGACGATGACAGCGGCCGTCAACTGCAGCTGCTCGCCGAAATCGCAGCCTTTTTCAAACTCGAAGAGGTCCAGAAGGAGATTCTCGGCTTTGAAGGGCCTCTTGATATGCGGCTGATGATCCAGACTTTAAAAAGCGGCGCAGCCGATGATAAAACGCCGAAAAACGTAAAAATCAAATACGGCAATCCGCTCGTCTCCACGGCGATAAACCTCGCCCGTGAAATCAAGGCAAGCGCCATTATGGTGTTCGCCGACACCGTAAGGGACAATGAATTCCTCGAGCTTTTCAAATCGAAACCGAAGGTCATCATGGTCACCAGCAATAAAACCCGGTTCGATATCGATGCAGGGAAAAAAGTCGCCGGCGTCCTTCAGGCACCCGCCATTCCCGCCTCACGCACCGGCCAGATAAAAATCGGCATCCTTCTCGCGCTTTCACGGACCCTTATCGGCCGTGAAGACCGGATCGTCTGCATTTCCGGCAATTCGAAGAACGGCACCTTCGATACGATCGTCGCGATCGACATCGACATGGAATACGAATTCTTTTTCACCGCCGCCCAGAACATCGTTCCTCAGGATGTAAAGCCCGAGGTGCTGGAACGGGTGATCGGGCTGGCCGGAGAGATCGCCGTCGAAGGCCGTGAAGGCAAGCCGCTCGGGACGATTTTCGTCCTCGGTGACACCAACTCGGTCAATGCACACGTCAGGCAGCTCATCATCAATCCCTTCCGCGGGTACAGCGAGGCGGAACGGAACATCATCGATCCCGGACTCGATGAAACCATTAAGGAGTTCGCCAGTATCGACGGCGCATTCATCATCACCGGCGACGGCATCGTGCTTTCCGCCGGAAGTTACCTCAAACCTCCCGCCGTCGACGACGTTCCGGCGCTTCCCGGCGGATACGGTTCGCGGCACGTGGCGGCCGCCGGAATTTCCGCCTGCACCAACGCCCTGGCGATTACCATTTCGGAATCCACCGGAACGGTCACCCTATTCAGAAACGGCGTCATCATGATGTCGATCGCGCGCCCGATGTCCCGCGAAAAGGGGCTCGTGCAGCGGTTTCTCTGAAGGAGGAACGCCGGTCCCGGACAGGCTGATTAATAACAATTAACGGTTGATTGCCACTTCATAGTACTCTTAAAGGAAGGGTCCATGGTTAAAGCAAAAATCAATTACAATAGCGACCTTCTCAACTCCATCGTCAGTGACTCGGAATTGCAGCAATTCAATGAAGCGGTCGCCGCAGCCGAAACGGCGCTCGCCAAAAGGAGCGGTCCCGGCAACGATTTCCTGGGGTGGCTCAATCTCCCTAAAAAAACCGAAAAAAACACTCTTGCCGCAATTAAAGCGAAGGCGACCGAGATCCGCGACAATGCCGACGTTCTTATTTGTATAGGAATCGGGGGGTCGTACCTCGGCGCAAAGGCGGCGATTGAGTTCCTTTCCCCGTCGTTTGAAGCCCTGCGCGAAAAGCAGGTCTTTTTCGCCGGCCATTCGATCAACTCCGATTATATCGCCGATTTACTTGATCTGGTAGAAGAGCGGTCGGTTGCCGTGAATGTCATCTCGAAAAGCGGCACCACCACCGAGCCCGGCATAGCGTTTCGGATCATACGCCAGTGGATGGAGAAGCGCTACGGCCGTAAAGAGGCCGCATCGCGAATCATCGCCACCACCGATTCCCGCAAGGGTGCTCTGCGTCAACTTGCAAATGACGAGGGATACGCCACTTTCCCCATTCCCGATGATGTCGGCGGAAGATTCTCCGTGCTTACGCCCGTCGGTCTTTTTCCCATAGCATTCACCGGATTTGATATCAACGACCTCATTACCGGCGCAGCGGATGCCGTGTCGTTCTGCAAGGGACATACCGTCGGTGATAATATGGCCGGGCGTTATGCGGCCATCAGGAACATCCTTTTCAGAAAAGGATACACCACCGAGGTGCTTGCCAATTTCCAGCCGCACTTCCATTTTGTCGGCGAATGGTGGAAACAGCTCGCCGGCGAAAGCGAAGGGAAGAACAACACCGGCATCTTTCCGGCGACGCTTGACTATACCACCGACCTGCATTCACTCGGCCAGTGGATGCAGCAGGGAATACGCAATGTTTTCGAAACCTTCATGGTGTTGGGGAAAACCAACGAGAACAGGAAGATACCGTCATTCGACGATAATAAAGACGAGCTTAATTATCTTGCCAATAAATCATTCGAAAAGATCAACCGGGCGGCCTTCCGCGGAACGCTGCTCGCCCATATCGACGGCGGCGTTCCCTCGGCGGTGCTCACCGTCGACGACCGCAGCGCCCTTACGCTGGGGCAGCTTTTCTATTTCTTCGAAAAGGCGATCGCGCTTTCGGGATATATGTTGCGTGTTAACCCCTTCGACCAGCCGGGGGTGGAGGCGTACAAAAAAAATATGTTCGCGCTCCTGGGGAAAAAGGGATCCGAAGCGCTGGCCGCGACGCTTGCACCGCGCATCAAGGAGCTCGGCCTATGAAATCGTACCGTACAATCCTCACCTTTACGACGCCGCACCGCCGCGACTACATCAACATAACGCCGCAGGTGCAGGCTGCGCTCGCGGAAAGCGAG
>JAFGNB010000022.1 GCA_016927235.1 Chitinispirillaceae bacterium | reverse complement strand
GAGCAGAAACGCATCATGAACCTCGGCGGCACAATGCGGCTCGGTGCGTTTCCCTGCACCCTGGCCAAGGGCTCCCTCATCCGGAAGATGTACGGAAAAGAGCAGATCAGCGAGCGGCATCGCCACCGCTTCGAATTCAACAACGACTATCGCAAACAATTTGAAGAGGCGGGAATGACGCTCGCGGGCATATCGCCCGACGGCCTGCTGGTCGAAACCGTTGAAATCCCCGGCCACCCATGGTTCATCGGCGTACAGTTTCACCCGGAATTCAAGTCGCGGCCCATCGACCCCCACCCGCTGTTCAAGGGGTTTGTAGGGGCGAGCGTTTCGGTGAGAGGGGAAGGATGAGTGGAGAGACCATCATACCTTTTCAAACAGCATTGAAATGGACCCCCGCCATTGCCCTTCCCGAGGGGTCGGCATTCCGCGCGAAACTCTTGTCCCATGCGATTGCCGTCGGGGTGCTGCAGGCGATGCTCGGGCCTCCCGGCACGCAGGCAGCAGCGGATTCGCCGGGGAACAGCGACGCGAAAATCTCGCGGTAGTAATACGCCTCCTTGGTGAGGGGGGTGTTGAACGGAAACCGGTCAACGGCGTTTTTCATCTGCGTATCGGTTATCCGCTGTTCGGCAGTTGCCTTGAGCATGGTGATCCAGCCATACCCCACACCGTCGGAAAACTGCTCCTTCTGCCGCCAGAGGATCTCATCGGGCAGATACCCTTCGAACGCTTTCCGAAGGGGATATTTCTCCATCCTGCCGGGGCCCACCATTTTTTCGGCGGGATCGAACGCCATGGCGACGTCGAGAAACTCCCGGTCGAGAAAGGGCACGCGCACTTCGACGCCCCATGCCGCCGCGGACTTGTTGGCCCGCAGGCAATCGTATTTATGAAGCATGTCGAGTTTGCGGACCGTCTCCTCATGAAACTCCCTCGCACAGGGCGCCTTATGAAAATAGAGGTACCCGCCGAAAACCTCATCGGCCCCTTCGCCCGAAAGCACCATCTTGATGCCCATTGCCTTGATCTTGCGCATCATGAGGTACATGGGCGTCGAGGCCCGGATGGTGGTGACGTCGTAGGTTTCGATATGGTAGACGACGTCGCGGAGCGCATCGAGTCCCTCCTGAATGGTAAAAATGAATTCATGATGGACCGTGCCTATGGCCTCGGCAACTTTTCTGGCGTGTGCAATATCGGGCGAGCCCTCGAGTCCGATGCAGAATGAATGGAGACGGGGCCACCAGGCTTCGACCGCGTCGTCCTCCTCGATGCGCGTGCGGGCACAGCGCTGCACGATTGCGGAGATGATCGAAGAGTCCAGTCCTCCGGAAATGAGAACGCCGTAGGGTACATCCGACATGAGCTGCCGGTGCACTGCGGCTTCAAGCGCCTTTTTTAGCCGCATACTGTCAAGAGGAGCGTTTTTTACCTCATGGTAATCATGCCAGCCGGGGCGATAATACCGCTTCGTCTGTTTCCGCCGCCTTGTCAAATAGTGGCCGGGCGGGAAATCTTCGATGGTCCGGCAGAAACCGATAAGCGCCTTCATTTCGGAAGCGACATGGAGACTGCCGTGTTCGTCGCGTCCCGTGTAGAGCGGGACGACGCCGACGGGGTCGCGGGCAATGAGGAAATCGTCCGTCCGTTTGTCGTAAAGGATAAAGGCGAAAATACCGCTGAGTCGTTCGAGAAAACCGCTGCCGTATTTCTCGTACAGTGGGATAATGGGTTCGCAATCCGACGATGTCCTGAACGGGTAATCGGGAAATTCGTTGCGGAGTATCTTGTGGTTGTAAATCTCACCGTTTACTGCAAGCGCAATGTCGCCGTCACGGTTCACCAGTGGCTGGGCCCCGTGTTCCACATCAACGATGGAAAGCCGCTCATGGGCCAGCACGGCGTTTTCATCGGAAAAAACGCCGGTCCAGTCGGGACCGCGGTGCCGCAGCAACCGCGCCATGGAAACGGCGCGTTCGCGCAATTCAGCAGGATTGCTGTGAAAATCGAGGATACAGGCGATACCGCACATGAACCCTCCTCTGCTCTATGGTGACAATTCCCCGATCTATGAAAATGCAATCCTCATGCCACTGAAAATCCGTAATTAGAGTGCAAAACCGCGGTTTCACGTATCCGATGGCACAAAATTGTCACGGCCACTACGATTTTGTTGCTGCGGCATACCCGGCGCTCAGCAACCGATTGCTATCGGGATCGTCAATAGAGATCGGCAATATGATTGTGGCATACGAGTTGCTCATAAAATATATGTCCGACGGCAAATGAAAACGACAGTGCCGTCCGGGTGGTTACGGCAGAGGGGGAGAAGCGCAGGAAGCGGCTGTGTGCCCCAGCAAGAGTTAAGGGAGCAGTCTCCTCCTTGTCACTCCCTCTCCCGTGAGGTATTTTTTATCAGCACTACCTCCACGCTGCGACAGTTCATTTCCGGGATTAGTATGGAAAAAGTCTATACCCTGCTCAGCACCGGGATCCCCGGGGTGGATGAAGTATTGCGCGGCGTGCGGCCGGGCGACAACATCGTCTGGCAGGTGGATTCGGTTGCCGATTACATTCCTTTCGTACATCCTTTCTGCCGTACCGCCTATGCTGAAAAACGAAACCTGATCTACTTCCGGTTTGCCGACCACCAACAGCTTCTCCCTGATGATGTAAAAGCGGAGATCTTTCAACTCCACCCGGAAGACGGATTTGAAAATTTTATCGATGAAATTTTCGACAAGATAGAACATTTCGGCATCGGCGCCTGCTATGTTTTCGATTCCCTCTCGGAACTCGCCGCCGACTGGTACAGCGATCGCATGCTCGGCAACTTTTTCATGCTCGCCTGCCCCTATCTCTACGATTACGAGACCGCCACCTTTTTCGGGTTAATCAAGCACCTCCACACCGGCCTTGCCATCAACGCCATCCACAGCACGGCGCAGGTGGTGATCGACGTCTACCGCAACCGCAACCGGCTTTTCATCCATCCGCTGAAAGTATACAAACGACATTCCGATACCATGTACATGCTCCACCGGTGGGAGGAGAGCGGCGCATTTTCCCCGGTAAAGAGCAGCGGCGTGATTTCAGAGGTGCTTGCCTCGGCGCCGCAGCAGTGGCTCGATTTTTCCGTGCACCGTTTCGACGTGTGGACACGCACCTTCTCGAAAGCGCAGGAGGAGATCGAATCGGCGCGGCGTGACGGACGGGCTGCGGGCAACGACACACCCCTTTTCAAGCGGCTGCTGCGAATGGCGGCAACCCGCGATCCGCGGCTTATCCAACTCGCGGAGCGGTATTTCGATCTTTCCGACCTTGTCGACATCGGCAAGCGGATGATCGGCACCGGGCTGATCGGCGGAAAATCGGCAGGGATGCTCGTGGCGCGGGCTATCCTGCGGAAAAACGACGCACGATGGCACGAACGTCTCAGCGCGCTCGATTCTTTCTATATCGGAAGCGACGTCTATTACACCTACCTCATCCTCAACAACTGCTGGTGGGTGCGCCGCACATGCCGCGACGGCACCGCCTTTTTCGACAGCGCCCAAGAGGCGCGCCATCGGCTGCTCGGAGGTACCTTCCCCGACGATATCCGGGAGCAGTTCATCGAGATGCTCAACTACTTCGGCCAGTCGCCGATCATTGTCCGCTCGTCAAGCCTTCTCGAGGACGCGTTCGGCAACTCCTTCAGCGGAAAGTACGAAAGCGTCTTCTGCGCCAATCAGGGCACGCCGCAGCAGCGCCTTGAATCGTTCATGAATGCCGTACGTACGGTCTACGCAAGCACGCTCGGCAGGGAGGCGCTTTCCTACCGCGCCCACTGGGGGCTTCTGGATAAAGACGAGCAGATGGCGCTGCTGGTGCAGCGGGTGTCGGGATCCTTCTACGGCACCGATTTCTATCCCCAGATCGCCGGGGTCGGGTTCTCGTTCAACCCTTACGTCTGGAGCGGCGAGATCGACCCCCGTGCCGGGATGCTGCGGCTCGTCTTCGGTCTTGGAACCCGCGCGGTTGACCGGAGCGAAGACGATTATACCCGCATCGTTTCGCTCAGCGCGCCCCTGCGGCGGCCCGAAGGCTCGTCCGAAGAAGTACGGAAATATACGCAGCGATTCGTCGATGTCCTCGACCTCGCGGCGAACCGGCTCGCCACACGTGAATTCGCTGCACTCGCCGTGACGGCCTCCGGCAACGACCTGCCGCTCGACATGTTCGCTTCACCGGATGAGGAACTTATCCGACGGGCCCGCGAATACGGACT
>JAFGNB010000272.1 GCA_016927235.1 Chitinispirillaceae bacterium | reverse complement strand
GGGAATGAATGTGTCGGGCCTGACCCCCACCTACACCATCGGCGTTATCGACGAATCGAAAATGGAACTCATGAAAATGATCAACGATGTCGCCATTACAACGCAGGCAGGGTCCCCGGCATCCGTCGGCCGCCGCGCCGTAAAAGTCGGCATGTCTGCGCATCCGATTATCGGGAGCGGAATCGTTTTCCTCGACGTCAATCTGCCCGACAGTCATATCGGCCGGGAGGCGGCGATAGAGATTTTCGACGCGCGGGGAGCGCTGGTGCGAAAGTTGACTCACAAGGTATCGGGTAGTAACAACCAGCTCTCATGGGACCTGAGAGACGGCCGGGGTGCTTCCGCTGCCAGGGGAACGTATGTCGTCCGGCTCTCTTGCGGCTCCACACGGCTTGCGTCACGATTTTCGATTTTTTCATAAGGATTGTTTGTCGGCCGTGGAACATGGCGCAGACTGCCGGCATGAGGCAGTGCAAAGAAGTAGAATAGGGCAATGATGGAATTTAATACAATAAAAAACATAGGGCCTATTGGTATGCTGGTAGTTGTATCGGCTATCCTTTTCCCGGCTCACTCCCAGATTCTGAGAGGCAGGGTGATTGATGAGGCCGGTAGCGGTATCGAAGAAGCTTTCGTGGAACTGGCGAACGCCGTCCTCTCCACAAAATCTGAAAATGACGGAACCTGGAAGATTCCGGTACCCAAAAAACGGCGAAATCTCACAGTATCCTCAATTTAACCTCGTTAAATGTCGAACTTGGGCTAGATAAAACTCTTCGTCAGATGATGGACGAAGGGATGGCCGGAAAAGTGCGAACTCCCGGCGGTCGGCAAGGAGATGAAGCTGGCGGCGAAGATGTGGTAACCCCTCCCCGTCGCTTCAACCGATCGAAACGGTAACAGGGGCGATACTTTGAATCGTTGCATCGAATCGCCGATGCAAAAGTCGGGTATTATTCTCCTCTGTTGAATGTATGCATGCGTGAGTAACCCGAGTTTTGTACCCGCAGTATATAGATCCCCGGCACAAGGTCGACGGGAATGATTTTTTCGTCTCCGACTTTTCTTCCGGTGCCCACTTTGCTGCCAATGATTCTTGAACCGTCAAGAGAATAGAGTGATACACCGACGATTCCATCGGATGCGTCGGACACTGTTATACGACCTCTTCCGAAGCGTAAAGTAAACGTTTTCGAGGCGGTTGTGGTTGCCGTAACCGATGTGCCTATCACTACAGTAACCGCCAAATTCAGCGTATCCAAGCCGCCCTTACCATCCGACGCGGTGACTATTACCGTCGAATTTACGCTCCCGGAAACGGGTTTGAGAGTAAGCACCGGACTCGAAAAGGTAATCCATGACGGCTGCCCGCGTATTGTGAACGTCACCTTATCGTTGTCCGCATCGGTCGCTTTGACCGTATAGGTTAACGTCTTCCCCGTCGTACAGGCTACCGCGGGTGCACTCGTTATCACCGGCGGTTTATTGGCAGGTGCACCGCCAGAGGTTTTAAACGACGATGTGGTATATTCGTAGGTTCGACTTCTGTAAATTCCCCACACATGGTAGAAATAGGTCGTGTTGGGTGTTAAATTCGGTAAATGAACCGGGCTGGTGGGGTAAATGCTTTTCTGTGTTCCGTAGGAAGTCGTCGTACCCCATTCAATGTTCATCTCGCCGTTGCTACGCCTGAAAGTCCAATTGAGGTTGGCATATGTGCTGCACGCCTCCCCCCCCGTTATTCTAAATGAGGCGGAGGTGACCGCATCAATAGCAGCACATTGTCCGAGTATTGGCCGGGCGCAAGCAGCCATAACCATAACCGCCAGATTCAAGCATCCTCTTCGTCCCACAAATTTTCCTTTTCTAGAAATTGAATAACCCTCTTCCCTCATCGGACCCTATCGTCGGATCATTGTAGTTAACTGGCAAAGAATGAGGTTAGTAACATACTGATTTATAAAGTATTAAGGAATATCTTCATAGCTCGCCTATATACCCAATTTTCCATAAAAAGATTTCTACCCGCCATAATCTTCACCATTTTAGTTATCATTGTTTTGTCATTGGTTCGAAATAGGTAAGTGCTAACGGCGGAGGTTCGGGAGAAGTACGAAAGGGGAATCAACAACTACGGCCACAGGCCGCTTCGCGGCGAATCAGACTTCCACCTCGACCGGCAGCCGTTCAAGCACATCGCCGAGAAGCCGTCGATTGAGGTTCGCGAGCCATTGCGCCTCGGGGGTACCGGAAATCGCGTCGATGTGCGAGACGCTCTCAGCCGCCTTTGCTGAACTGATATTCGCGATTATTTCCTTGATGATCGGGATCGTGCGCGGGATCACGCTGAAACGCCGCAGTCCGAGCCCGACCAGCAATGCGGTATGCATCCAGTTGCCGGCCATCTCACCGCAGATCGAAAGCGGCATCCCGTTGTCGTTCGCGCATTTGATCGCATTTCTGACGATCCGTATGAACGCGGGTTCGACGGGGTTGTAAAGATAGTTGACCTTTGCGTTATTGCGGTCTGCGGCGCTTAAATACTGAATGAGATCGTTGGTGCCTATCGAAGCGAAATCGATCTCCTTCATGAAGGTTTCCATTTCCAGTATCGCCAGCGGCACTTCGAACAGGACACCGCACCGGGGCATTTTCATCGAAAGCTTCGCGGCAACCGACGCGATGACCGCCTTTGCGTCAAGCCACTCCTGCAGGGTCGTCACCATCGGTATCATTATCGCGTAATCATGTTTCTCGCCTGCGCGTATGATGGCCGCCACCTGCGTTTCGAAAAGGTCCCTCTGTTCAAGAAAGATCCTTATGGCGCGCCACCCCATAAAGGGATTGAATTCGAACGGCATATCGAAGAATTTGGGAATCTTATCTCCCCCGATGTCCATAAGCCGTATCACGCAAGGCTTTTTATTCGCCTTTTCGAGAATGCTCCGGTAATATTTATACTGTATTTGCTCCGACGGCATCTCTTTTCTGTTCGAAAGAAGATATTCCGTGCGTACAAGGCCGATTCCATCGGCACCGCATTCGCGCGCCTCATCGGCATCCTCCGGCAGCGAGATATTCGCCAGCACGTCGATCTGGATACCGTCATGGGTGTATACCGGACGGCGCCACTTGGTCTTGAGACGTTCAAACGCGGCGGCATCGGATGCCAGCCGTTTGTACCGTGATCTGACGGTCGCCGTCGGCCGTACGAAAACGTGCCCCTTCTCCGCATCGACGAGCACCTGGTCTCCCGGCCTGATATGATCGGTAAGATTGGGTATTCCCGAAACGACCGGTATCGAATAGGATCGGGCAAGAATCGCCGCATGGGAGGTTTTTCCGCCGCTTGTCGTGACCACCGCCTCTATTTTACTCTTGTCGTACGAAAGGATATCGGTAGGGGTAAACGTACGCAGCACAACGAGTACCACCGGTTCGAGAAATGTTTTCATCCGTCCGTCGTCCCGGTGAAGAAAGGAGATCAGTTTCTCGCATACTTCAACCATGTCGCTGCTGCGTTCCTTGAAATACGCGGTCCCGGCCGCATCGAAGCGCTTGATGAACTCGTTCGAGACCACCCTGATGCTGGTTTCAAGATCGTAGAGTTTTGTAGTGACGGTCTCGACGACCTGGCCGATAAATGCAGGATCGTCAAGAATATGCTCGTAGATATTAAGTATCGACGTGTCGATCGACGTGTTGCTGCTGAGCTCGGAAATATACTGCCGGTAATCCTTGCGCGCCATCTCCCGTATCTCGTTGAAACGCATGATTTCATCGCCGATATCCTGGCGCGAAATAGAAACCGTCGAGGTCTGCTGAACGGCACGGCCCACGAAATAAGCGCTTCCCGCGCCCCATCCCGATACGACGGGGATTCCGTTTAAACGTGTCTCCTTTCTCATTGGGGCGACACTTTCCAGATATCATGCGCGTAATCGAGAACGGTCCGGTCGCTTGTAAATAACCCGCTCCGGGCGATTGCCTGCAGAGAGTGCTGACTCCACGTCCACTGGTCGATATACGCCGCGGCGACGCGCTCCTGCTGCCGGATGTAATCATCGAAATCAAGTATCACAAAAAACCGGTCGGAATCGCGCAAGGAAGCGAGGAGCGGATACACGGCGCTTCCTCCGGGAACCGACGGCAACACCTCATCGAAAAAGGTGAATATCGCCTTGAGCCGGAGGTCCGCTTCAGTCAACTCGTACGGTTTATAGACGTGCAGCGTCTCAAGTTCGTCAAGGGATTTTCCGAACGGATATATCGCTTCCTCCCCGAGCCGTTCCACGAGTTCGACGTTGGTTCCGCCCCTGCTCGCAATTGTCAATGCTCCATTGAAGGCGAATTTCATGTTGAAGGTACCCGATGCGACGAAATTCGGCGTGGAGAGCTGTTCCGAAAGATCGGCCGCCGGTATGATCCGTTCCGCTTCGCTCATCTCCATGTTGGGAAGAAAGACCACTTTGATGTATCTGCTTATCTCCGCATCGTTGTTGACGATGGCGGCAACGATATTGATTAAATGGATGATCTGTTTCGCCAGCACATCCGACGGTGATGCTTTTCCGGCAAAAAGGTGGACCCGCGGCGTTCCGACGGTACCGCCCGCTCTCAGGCGGAGGTAGTCGTTGAGAATATGGAACAGATGAAGCACCAGACGCTTCGACGGGTGCACCATACCGATCTGGATATCGAACAGCGCGAGTTCATCGACACGGCAGCCGGAAACCGCTTCGATATGCCGACCGAGCCGGCGTTTGGCGTCGAGTTTAATATCGGTCAGTTTATGCAGGAATGAACGGTTGTTGATCGACTGTTCCAGCCGCTCAAGGTGTCGCGCATCGGTTGTCCACGAGGTGCCGATGGTTTCAGATATGAGTGATGCAAGACCGGGATTCGCGCACAACAGCCAGCGGCGATGCGCCGCACCCGCGGTGATATTCCTGAATTTATGGGCGAAAAACCTCGTATGGACGGGAAAGAGCTTCTTGCAAAGGCTCTCCGTCTGCACCCGCGATACGCCGTTAACGGAAAAAGAGCCGAGCGCGGCAAGATTCGCCAGGCGTATTCTTTTCACCTCGCCCTCTTCGATCAGGGAGAGCTCCCGTATGACGTCCGGGTCTGAACTGAACGTACTCCGGATCGTATCAAGGTGGATCTGGTTGATGTCGAACAGGATCTGCATATGACGCGGAAGAAGCTGGGCAACCTTGTATACGGGCCAGCTCTCGATGTGGTCCTGCGACATCGCATGACTGGTGTATGAAAAAACGTTGCTCGTTATCTGCCAGGCGCGATCCCACGGCACCTTCTCGACATCGATTAGGATACGCATCAATTCGGGAATCGCAAGAGCGCATCGACTTCCATTCAGATGAATGGTTACCCGTTTGTCGAATTCCAGAAAATCGGCGTTGTTGACTTTATACCGTCTAGTGATGTCCTGAAGCGTCGCGCAGATGAAAAAATACTGCTGTTTCATGCGTAAATCGGTCGAACGGCGCACATCCTCCTGGGGGAAAAGCACCTTGGTGATGCGTCCGAGCTGCGATTTTTCCTCACATGCCCGTACATAGTCCTGGTGATTGGCGTAGTCGGGAAGAAACTCTTCGGACGCGCGCGCCGACCAGAGACGAAGCGTATTCACGACGCGGTTACGATACCCTACGATCGGAACATCGTAAGGAACGGCATACACCTGTTCACCGGCGCTCCAGCGATGGGGACCCATGCTCTTTCCCGCTTCAACCGGAATGCATTCGCCTGAAAAATTCACGGCGCAGGAGTATTCGGGACGGATTATTTCCCATGGGTGGCCGCGATGAAGCCAATCGTAAGGGCGTTCCGACTGTACGCCGTTCTGGATATCCTGCTGGAATTGCGCATAATCATACCGAAGCCCGTATCCCATTGCCGGTATTCCCAGCGTTGCCATTGAATCGAGATAGCAGACCGCCATTCTGCCTTTTCCGGAATTTCCCAGTTCACAATTATCTTCCTGCTGATACACGTCGTCGAGGGAAAACCCGAGCGAGGGAACCGCCTTCTCGATAGGCTCCTGAATTCCAAGATTTATTATATTGTTCCGAAGACTCTTGCCGAAAATATACTCCATCGACAGTATGTAGACGCGTCGAACGTTCCGGTTGAAGTATCGTTTCTGCGTCTCAATCCAGTGATCGGTCAGCTCGCTCCTCACGGCATAGGCGAGCGCCATATACTTATCGTACGATGTGGCGGTTGTTTCATCCTTGGCAAGAAAATAACGAAGATATCGATAATAGGTCCCCCTGAAATCCTTACTTTGCATAGGACACCTGATGAAGAAGCAGCCATAGAAAAAGAGGTTGGTGGATGGGTATCATGAGCGCTCCCTTTAACGTGTTGATTTTAAATCGAATCGCTCCCCCCCCTCCGACCCGTGTCAGGCACTGTTAAACTTATTAAAATAATACTTTTCAAGTAATTATATCTATTAATCAAAATAAATGCACGAAAAAAGAGTAACGGGGATTCTTCTTAACCCGTCTTTTAACCGTGTAAATTTTACCCTTAACAAAATGGTCGCTTCTATTGATCTTGTCCTGAAAAAAGAGAAAGTGTATATTTAAAAATTCTCAGCTCTGGAGGGGTGGCCGAGCTGGCTTAAGGCACAGGTTTGCTAAACCTGCGTAGGGGCAACTCTACCGGAGGTTCAAATCCTCTCC
>JAFGNB010000021.1 GCA_016927235.1 Chitinispirillaceae bacterium | reverse complement strand
TTTCTGCAGGATGAGCGGCATGTCAATTATAAAAGCAAGATACTGGAGCTTTCACAGAGCGACGGCTTCGGCATTCCGCGGTACATAACCATCGAGGCCACCGGTCCCGATCATGCGAAGGAATTTACGGTGCAGATTGAGATTGCCGGCGTCGTCCTCGGAAAGGGAGTCGGGCCGAATAAAAAGAATGCCCAGCAGCATGCGGCCCAGCAGGCGATAGAACACTACAGCAAAGAGCTTATTATTTCTCGTTGTAAAGGAGCGTCACACCATGAACTGGTTTCTCACTGAAGAACAGCAGATGATTATTGAAACGGCGCGTGAAATCGCGCAGAAGAAGATCATGCCGGTGCGTGAAAGATACGATCATGAGGGTATTTTTCCGTGGGATGTCGTCGAAGCCATGGCTTCGGCCGATTTGTGCGGACTGTATATTCCTCAGAGTTACGGCGGATTCGGCGGCGGAGTCTTCGAACTCTGTCTCGCGGTCGAGGAGCTTTCCAAAGTCTGTGGCGGTATCTCGCTTGCCATGGCGGCAACGGCCCTCGGTACTTTTCCCCTCCTTCTCTTCGGGAGTGAGGAGCAAAAACGGAAGTACCTGCCGGACATCGCCGCCGGCAAAAAGCTGGCAGCCTTCGGACTGACTGAAGCCAACGCCGGCTCCGACGCGATCGGTATGATGAAAGCCACGGCGAAACTTGACGGCGATCACTACGTGCTCAACGGCACCAAGCAGTGGATCACCAATGGTGAAAACGCCGAGATCTATACGGTGCTGGCGATCACCAATCCCAATCGCGGGGCGCGGGGCGTGAGCGCCTTCATCGTCGAAAAGGGAGCTCCCGGGTTTTCATTCGGTAAGCATGAAGATAAAATGGGAATAAGGGCGTCAAGCACGACGGAACTTGTTTTTCAGGACTGTCGCGTCCCGAAAGAAAACCTTCTAAGTAAAGAGGGTATGGGCGCCGTCATAACGATTACCACACTCAACAGTTCCCGTCCGGGGGTAGGTGCGCAGGCGCTCGGCATCGCCGCCGGAGCCCTCGATGATGCGGTCGCTTATTCACGGCAACGTATACAGTCAGGAGTACCGATCTCCTCGTTCCAGGCCGTCCAGCACCTGCTCGCCGACATGGCGACCGAAATCGAAGCGGCGCGCGCGCTGCTGTATGCAACCGCCCGTACCATCGATTCCGGCGAAAAACGGTTCGCTAAAGAAGCCGCGATGTCAAAACTGAAATGCTCCGACGTCGCCATGTCGGTGACGGTGGATGCCCTGCAGGTCATGGGCGGCTACGGATACATGCGCGAATATCCCATGGAAAAACGGATGCGCGACGCCAAAATCACCCAGATTTACGAAGGGACGAACCAGATCCAGCGCAACGAAATCGCCCTTCAGCTCATTAAGGGCGCGGCGGCAGGGTGAAAAATTACCATAAAACCAATCGCCGATGCCGGTTCAGACGTTTCATGGAGCGGCAGTGAAAGAAAGACGAATCGAAATCGCGCCGTCGATCCTTGCCGCCGATTTCCGCCACCTTGAAAGGGAGGTAAAGAGCGCACAGGACGGCGGGGCGGACCGTATCCACTGCGATATCATGGACGGTGTCTTCGTGCCCAACATCAGCTTCGGACCGATGGTCGTATCGGCGGTTAAAAAGTGCGTCTCGATCCCGCTCGACGTTCATCTCATGATCGCCGCACCCGAAAACTATATCGCGCAGTTCTGCGATGCGGGAGCCGATAACCTGACCGTCCATGCGGATGCCGTCGCGAACCTCCCCAACGTATTCGAAACCATTCGCGCACGAGGAGTGAACGTTGGGGTCACGGTCAATCCCGATAAACCGATCAGCCTGTTCGACCGATATCTTGACAAAGTCGACCTCGTGCTGATCATGTCGGTGTACGCGGGTTTCGGCGGGCAGCCGTTCATGCGGGAAGTACTCGAAAAAGTGCGTGCACTGACCAATCGGCGGAGACTCGCGAACCTTGACTTCAGTATCGAAATCGACGGCGGAATCAACGCGGAAACGGCGGCACTGAGTTTCGAGGCGGGGGTGGATATTCTGGTATCGGGAAGTTACATCTTCGGCGGCAATAACTACCGGTCGGCGATCGAATCTCTTAGAAACGCCGGGAAGGATACAAAAAATGAAAGGTAGGAGGGGAAATCTCCGTTTCGTCTACATTGTCGTTTCGACGGCCGCGGCGCTCCTTGTCGCATGCATCAGCCCGGTCGTCGACGAAACCGATACCCGTTACAGCGAGCAGGAGAGCGTCTGGCAGTATCTTGAAGCCTACAGCATTTATCAGGACAGTTCAATTTACAAAGGAAGAATCCCGGCCGACCCGTTTGTTTATTCCGACCCCGCGAAGATGATGAGGGCGGTGGGGGATACGCTTTATGGGGAACACTATACCCTCTACGGGGTAATGTCGTTTTACCCCGGGGGTACCGGGGAATTTATTTCGGGAAGCGGTACAAGTCAACTCGCCTCCTCCCGATCTCCTGATGTTCTCCTGGATACGCTCACCGATTCAACGGTCCGCATTTCGATTCATTCATTTACCACGGGCGTGACATATAAGCAATTCCTTGACATTCTTCTGGGAGTATGGCCGTTTCCCATCGTAATCGTCGATCTGCGGGGCGATGGCGGCGGTGACATCGATGAGACAAAATCCATTATCGACGCGTTTATTCCCAAAGGTAAATCATACATCATGGCCAGGGAACGGGAATACGACGACGAAAAAAGGGCCGCGCGCACCATCAACTGGCATGCCTGGGAAACGGATTCCATTGCCCGGCTCGAACTGAAAGACAAACGGTTCACCGTTCTGATGGACCACAACTCGGCAAGCGCTTCGGAAATACTGATCGCCGCCCTGAAAGATTGCGCGGATGCGACGCTCGTGGGCGGCCGCTCTTTCGGAAAGGGAATCGGACAGATTAAAATCTTCCGTCGCGACCGTCCCGGAATGCAGATAACCTTTCTGCAGATGCGGGGAGTAAGCGACCGGATCGGCGAATATCACCACCGTGGCATAGAACCGGATGTCTTGGCAAGCGAGACCGAGGAAGAGGTCCTCCTCACGGCAATCCAAGTTCATGAACCTTCAGCCACCCGCTTACGAAGACTTCGCAAGCAGGCCGTATCATCGACGCCAATCGGCGCGTACCGGGTGGTGTGGGAGTAACCACCACCCCCTCATTCTT
>JAFGNB010000271.1 GCA_016927235.1 Chitinispirillaceae bacterium | reverse complement strand
CTCCATGTTAAGTGTTAAGGAACTTCAACATGGCACGTGGCCAGCCGTTATGTCAACTTTTCTGAAATCCTATGGGATGGTAGTGTACTTAATCTATTTCAGGGCAGCCTAATTGTCAATCATTTGTAGTGCCTGATCAGGAACGAAACAACGATCATTTCGCTGATTATAGACAAAAGGTTAAAGAGGATAAAACGATTTTCATTACTACCGATACCCGTAACGTTTATTCAACGATCCCGCCACCGATTCGAATTCACTGATATCCCGTGCCGACAAAACGGATTTCCATCGTTCGTCGCAGGCGATTCCGGCGTTCGAGTCCAGACGCATGCCGTTTCCGATGACGTGCTGACGGATGCTTCGGAAATCTCCTGAATGCTTGTCACGGGATAATTCAAGAAAGTCGAAAATCCTTGCCGTTTCCGCCTCGACGTCGCCGCAAAGCTTTTCGTACCGGACTTCAATCACTTTCTTGCGGTCGACGGCGGCCGTAAGCGCCTCCGCCTCCTCATTACTTCTCCGCCACTCGTGCGCGGCCTTTGTCATGGAAAGTTTTTCGCCGTCTCTGGTCCCTCCGAACCCCCCCGCACGCCGTTCGGGATTCGACGCATCGGCGAAATTCAGAGGGTCCATGTAGGCAAGCGCGACACCCCTTCCATCCCGTATTAGCCGTATGACGCTGATGTCGAGTTCCGGATCCTTGAGAAGATACTTCAGGCGTAAACCGACTTTTGAGGAATCGATGACGATCTTTGCGTTGGTTGTTTCAAGGAAGGTTCCGATCAGAGCCCGGTTCCGCGACCTCACCTCATGATAATGCTTTCGCCACTCCGTCGAAAGGGCCAGCGCCAGGTCGCGCAGCATTTCCATGAAGCGGTTCCGGTGAAGGGGTTTGAGAAAAAAGTTGATATAGGTGTTTTCCGAATCGAGCATGTTCGTCCCCGCCCTGTCAAGAGCAAAATCGACGCCCTTGCGTTTCATGGCGGAAACGATTTCGGTCCAGAACGCGCATTTCATTATCGGATCCCCGCACGAGCACCGGTACCGGTCGAGGTTTTCGCGGATCGTCAGTTTCAATTCGCCGACGGTACAGGCTTCGGGATGGCTTCCGAGCAGCATCGCGAGGAGCGTGGAGCCCGAATGGCTCGCGGCGAGGATGTAGGCGAGTCTGAGTCGTCTCATCGCAACGGTTCTCCTGTCTGAATGATTCCGTAGTATCCGGGTGTCCGAGGCAAAAAACCGGCGGCGGTCATCCGGAATTCCTTATCCGATATCGGGAAGCTGCAGTCGCGGCCATTCCGTTGCCAGGCGGACTCGGCCGTCGATCTCAACTCTCTTCATTGTCAGGTTTGAAAAACAGCCGTTTCCGATGATGTGCTCACCCGACAATCCTGCCGGTAAATCAATTGTCAATCCATGAACCCGGCAGCCGATGTCGCGTGCACACTGTCCGACCGAGCTCACGAAGGAAGTTTCGTCGGATATTTTTCCCGTATTGCTTTCGAGGGCTTCGTTCAACAGGTCGATCAGCATCGTATAATCGAGCAGCCTTCCGGTGGTGGTGACGAGAATTCTGCCGTTATGATGGTATTCCGACAGAAGCCTGAATGCCGAAACGACCCGTTTATCGAAAAAAGGCTTGCTTCCGCTTTTTCCGAGATGGGTATAGAGTATGCAGCTCCCTCCCCTGCCCGCCAGACGGTCAAGAAATTTTCTCGTTATCACCTGATCGATCCGGTCGCCGCGGTCGCCGCAGCTCACTCCGCCCCAGTGGGGATTGCACCTCATGAACTCGTGGACCGAAGTGCCGTCGAGCAAGGTAACTTTTCTCATGATATCGTTGCTTGCGTGAAGCAGATATTTTTTATTGCGGGCCATGCCGAGCGCTCTTTTCAACGATTCCCGCAGGAGAGTATCGGCCGATTTTACCGGATGACGGACGTTGAATATACCCCTGAGGCTCAAATTGGTATTTTGCCCGATAACGCTGGTTACCCTTCCGCGCCATACATATCTGATTCCGTGTTTATAGGTGAGATCGGCATGGTATGCGGGATGATGCGGATCGTCGCCGTGCCCTTTCATGATGTCATGGCCGAAATTCGTGGGGGCGACGGCATGATCAGCCCACACTTTCAAACGGTAGTTGTTTCGCTCCAGCTCACTGAGAGCACGTTCTGCGTGAAAACGGGTCGCGGCAAGATCGCCGAATGAATGGAGACAATCGATATGGCCGCTTTGGATGCATGCGCGTATCATCGATCGATACGTGTCATCCGTATTCCAGTAGGAAAAATGGCCTGCCGGCATGTCGAAATAGATGCTGTTGCCGACTTCCAGATCGACGCCGTCTCCGAGTGGGGTGCTTCCTCGGGAATTGAAAAACCGCACTATGTCGAAATAGGTTTTACCGTCGGGAGTCTCGTCGAGATCGCTGCAGATCGCGAGCATTGCCCGAAAGGGATGGGGAACAGGCCGTATGCGGATCTTCCTTTTTTCAGACATGAGCTGTACCCAACGGCAAATCTGTCTCGGCGTTTTCCACGTTTTCCTCGAGAAGATTGATTCCGGTCTGCTTTTTATCGATGAAAAAACGGTTCACCCGCAACATTATCCCGATTGCAGCCCACATCCCGATCGATCCCTCCCGCGGGTAGAATGTCTGACTCCCCACCGAAGCGATCAACAGCGCCATGACCAGTGAAAATGTCGCACCCCCTATCGAGGTGAAGAGATAATCGTCTTTTACGAGCAGCAAACGGGCGGAATAAAAAACGGTCGTGAGGTAAAAAGGAATGACCATGAAAAAACCGAGCCATCCCGCATCGAACAGAATCTCGAAGTATGCATTGTGGGGATGAGGGAAAGCCTCCCCCAGTTCAGTTAAAAGATACTCCGCCACGCCGGTTCGAATCATCGCCAGTTTTCCGTAACCGAACAACGGCTTTTTCTTGATTTTTTCGATGACGAGAGGCCAGGCGAGGTTTCTTCCGGAAGTCATCTCATACTGATCGATCTGACCGTCCGGTGTTTTCGAGTCTGCACCGATTCCCATAAGCATCCGATCCCGCACCGACGGAACGAATGTTATCACTGCGGCGACAATCAACGGCAGCAGGAAAAGGAATTTTCTGTAGCGGAGAATGCTGATGAGCAGCCCGATCATTCCCCAGGTTACATATCCCGTTCTTCCGCCGGTAAGCGCCTGTCCGAAAACGATTAAAACCGCAGTGAAAATCAAACCCGCTTTATGCAGTCGTTTCCGTACTAGGGGAACGGCGAAAAACGTCATCCAGCTTGCGCCGCCCAGCATCATCGAAAGGTTGACGCGGTTGAAGCCGACTCTCGACTGCAGCAGTTTTGAGGCTTTGCGGTTCAATTCTTCGCCGGAAAGCGTTATGGTGCTCAGCGGCAGGCATTTTATGACCTGCAGGTCGAGCAGGAAGAAAAACAGAATTATAGAGAACAATGCCAGGTAGATCCTTTTTCTCGTCCTGCATCCGTCGTAATAGATGATTGCGGGGATCATCCATTTGTAGCAATTGACCACATGTTCGCTTATCAGCGACATGGAAGTCTCGTCGTCAAGATAATACGTCCGGTTGAAAAACATGCGCAGGAAACTAATGAAAATAGCCGCTCCGTAAACTATCAGAAGCAGTTGAATGTTTTTCGGAAAGTCCCATGTCAACCCTTCATAGCCGCGCCATTTGATCCATGAGACGATCACGAAAAAAATCAAGATGTTCCACAAATTCAATCCCTGAATGTTGCCGAGGCTTTTCGGCATGTCCGGGTGTTGCATCACCGCCATAAGAACGATGGCGGAGCAAAGGGCTTCAAACCACTTGCCCCGTATGGCTCGCAGCGAAAAAAACGCCACGTAGGCGATGCACGCAAGAACTCTTATCGACACGGCGATTGCCTTCTATATATCGGTTTTCTCATTCAGGGATGTTATTGAGCCGTTGTTTAATCCGCATCCTTTCGTTCGGCCGGAACTATCAACGGCGGTTTCGGCGAATGTTGCGGGATGCGACGTCATACGGGCGGCGCGGTGATTTCATTTCATCGATGTCACCCGGCAGGAACCCTCGGCAGGGGCAGTGTTGCTATGGAGATGCGGAGGCCGGAAGAACTATTCAGGCTAGTTTGTCAATGACAAACTTTTACTGAAAACATCATCTTCTTTTTTAAATTTGATCACGTAGGATCCGGCGCGAAAATTGCGCTCCTTGTTGGTCATATCGGCAAAGTATATCGAATTGGAACCCGGATGGATCAATCCTTTTTTTTCCCCAAGCGTTCTTCCTTTGAGGTCCACCAGCGACAACAACATATCGAACGATGTCATTGCGTTATTGACTATGGTAAGGCGGGCATCCTTGGTAAATACATAAAACATATCTTTCAGTGGCGTGTGGTGAAACCCCTGTCTGTTGATCGCCTTGAAGGAGGAGTATTGAAATGCTCCGATGTCCCACGAATCGGCCTGACGGATACGCCCGAGGTAATCCATTGAAATACTGCCCCCCTCGGGAATTGAATCAACGAAAGTTGCATAAACGGTGCTTAATTTTCCATTACCGATGGCGGGAGACTCGTCGAGAATCGTGAAGTTTTTCGCCGCAGTATCGGCAAATCCGGGCCATTGCGTCGAGCTGCCGGCGGCGCCCTTGGCGGCAACCAGTTGCGCATAGGTCCTGATGTCGCCGCACGCGAACGCCGGCGCCGTATGGCTGAAATAGATATTGTTGCTTACGGTCGACGCCTTGAAATCTCCGCTTTCGATCTGCAGGTAATTGTAACGTGTGCATGCGAGAATGTTATTTTCGATAGTGAAATGGGACGAACCGAGCGAGGCGATCCCCACATCGCAATCGTAAATAGTGTTATTGACGCAGTTGACCATACCGTCGCACTGCCATGAGACGATGCCGTATCCCTCTTTGGCCGCGTTGCGGACGTTGTAGATGATGTTGCCGATGAGGTAGGTCGGAGAGCTGACCGCGCCCCCGACCTGGATACCGGCATCGGTTATGTCGCTGAACATGTTGAAGATGATCCATACGTTCCGCGTGGATTTGTCGGGCCCGTAATGGATCACGACCCCGTTGCCTTCGGTATCGTAGTTCTCGCCGTGAAAGTGATATGCGACATTCTGGGAAAAAACCACGTGCGAAGCCTCTTTTATGTCGAACGCCTGGCTGCCGCTGTGGTGCAGCGTGTTTCTGCCCAAATAAAGATGATGGGCGGTGTAATTTGCGGCATGCGCCCCGCCCGTCAAATCTTCGGGATAATGGTGAATCTCGTTTTCCAGTACCCACACATATCGGCAGTTCCCTTCGAACCCGATTCCCGATGTCTCATCGGACTGCCGGCGTTCGACGCCGTTACAATCGAAATCACCGTAGATTTCATTCCTGTAAACCAGGATATGGTGACAGTAGTTTGAAATAGGCTGATAGTGACCGATGGTAAAAATCCCCGCGATCTTGCAGTCGCGGAAGGTGAGATGATGGATATGGCCCGTGGTTTCATCGGTCGCTGGATCCATGACTATATCGACATACGGGTTCCCCGTTCCGTTGGTGATTTTTAACCTTTCGGTTATGACATAATGTCCGTAGTAATATATCGAACGGGAGGATGTAACGATTGATGTCGCGGTATCTTTTCCGCGCAGATATATTGGCGCGGAATCGGAACCGCAATATCTGAAATCGGCTCCGCTTATCGCCACTGCACCACGGATAAATATAATTGCGCCGGGATGCACCTGCGTACTGTCCGGGAAAGTCTTTCTCGGTGCGGTTTTCGTACCGTAGGGGTTGGATTTGTCCGTTGAAGCCCCGGAGGACGGGTTGACGTAATGAGTATACATGCTGTCGGTGCCGTTATCGAAATACGGGCCGTCCGGAGTCCCGTCTCCGTCGTAATCGTATTTTTTGCCGTGATAATCGGCAATTGACTGATTAATACCGAAACCGGGGTCAGGAATACCGATGGGTGCATTCCACACCGGACCTGCTTTAACGGTTCCGTTCCTTTTGAATTCGAGGGATTTGCCGAAACCCTGATAGCCAAGAAACAGACATGACAGAAACAGTCCCGCTTTCTTAATTGATAATCCCGTTACCATGGCAACTCCCTTGAACGGAAAAAGTGACACTCCGGATCAACGTATGCCCTCCAACCGCCTTTTTCCATGCGAATCGGAATCGACGCTTCTTCATTTCATGCTGTGTTAATTTTAGAATCGGGACTCATTGTTTATCAAAAAATATCTGATCGGCAAATTCAGATTCCTTTCATATCGATATGCCGTACCGCCGGGTGCCCCCGCGCCGGTTGGAATTCTGTTTAATTTTTGTAAAGGTCGGTTTCCAACCGGAGAACACATCGCCGCAGTGCGATGCCCGGTTTCTTACAGTTTCGGCAGCAGGGAATCCCATTTTTTTTTCGTCTCGTGGATGTCGAAACGCATGGCGGATTCACGCGCGGCCTTCGAAAATAGCGCTTCCAGTTTCTTGTCGGATAATAACGCTGAAATACGCCCGGAGAATTCCCCGGGCGTTCTTTCCCCGACCAGATAGCCGTTGACGCCGTTCTTCACCAATTCGCCCAGTTCCCCTACATCCGATACCACGCAGGGAAGCCCGCACATCAACGCCTCCATCAACGCCAGGGAAAGCCCCTCCGAATCGGAAGTGAGCACGAAGATTCTCGAATCGTTCAGCCATTCAATAATGTTTTTCTGATAACCCGCGAAAATCACATTCTCTTCAACATCGATTTTTTCCGCCAGGGTTTTCATTTCCTGCTCGAGTTCGCCATACCCGACAAGTACGGCTTTTACAGATAATAAAGCCGCCTTCAGCAGACGCACCGTTTCGAGGAAGAGGTCGATTCTTTTTACTCCGTCAAACCGCCCGACGAAAATAAGATCGTATTTTTTTCTGTTTTCCCTTTTTACATACCGTGACGAGTCTATTCCGCCGGGAATGACTTCAAACGGCGCGTTTACCTTGTGTTCCCGGAAAAAGCGGACGGCATTATGCCCCATGGTGATTACGGCATCGAACAGATTAATGCTGCGGATGAGTTTTCGTTCAATGATATGATCGGGGGTTTTCAACTTGCCGAAAAGGGTGCTGCCGTAAATTCCCCCGTCAAGCACTTCACGGGGGCCGCCGCCGCAGAAATAGATCGACCGCGCGCCGGTAAGACCCGCGAGAAAGGCCGCGACCAAGCCATTAAGCAACAAATGAAAACCTCCGACGATGTCGGGCCGCGTGAATAGGCCGATGCACAGAAACGTGACCAGCCGGGCGGGAACATCGCTCAACACTTTACGTAATATACGGGGCGGATAAATGACGACTACTTTGGGGGACGGCGGAATCGGAAACACCGTCACTATGCGCAGCATACCGCAGCAATCACTGAGCGACAGTGGAACGAGATGATTCATTATCCAGTTTTCCGAAAAAAAGGTCCCCGTCAGAAGGAGGGTCCTGGGAGTGCCGCCCGGCAATTTCTTTTTTCTGACAATTTTTTTGAGCACCATAGTCGAAAAATAGTGCAGGTCGAGCAGGAGTCTGACCAGAACTTTGGCGAGCAGTCGAGAGTTGTCTTTTTTCACGGTTGATTATTTGTGTGTAGAAAATTGGTTAATGCATAAAAAAGTTGTGCCTGGGACCATCGAAGGAACGGAAACGTGTGTCTGAAGCCGCCGATGAAGACCTTGGTGACAAAATGACCGTCGGGCAGTTGAAACGATTCGATCAATTGCATCGCCAGTTTTTCGGCGTGTTCGTATGCCTCGGGAATTTCTTTTCGCAGCAGGCTGCCGAGGGTGATCGCCTCGGCGTAATTATACATATCGACGGCCACGATCTGCCTTCTGGGTTCGATCGCGAAAGATCGTGGAGTTCCGTCGTCGTAAAACAGGTTCCGGGAATAAAAATTCCAGCCCGACTGTAACGCTTCGCCGACTCTTACCGATTTCAGTCGTCTGTTGATTTTATACAGATTCTTCAGTACGAAACAGGTATGGAAATGGTCGATGAAAGCATTCTTGGCAAGATCAATCGCATAGAGCCATGAGCCGTCGTTGTTCTGATTTTCAAGTATGAAATTGAGGTTCCTTGTCCCCTTGTCACGATAGGATTGATCATCAAAACGGGACGATGCCTCCAGAAGCACCATCGCACGGTAGGCGCTGGCATTGACGACCTTGCTCTCATCGAGCGGCGAGTAGCTTCCGGCGGATGCGGTTGCGGAGGTGGGAGTGTCGTTGAGATCCATGGCGACGAACCGGGCGACGGAGGCGGCGATATCCAGATACCGGGAATTTCCGGTACTGTCGAAAAGGTCGAAAAATGCTTCGAAGCAATACGGCGTCGCGGTGATGTAAGGGGTGTTTTTTTTCCAGAATCCGCTTGAGTGTTCCCAGTCGAACGGATATCCCCAGCAATATCCCGAGTAACCCGGAATGCTGTATGATAGAAGTTCTTCGGCGAGGTTTAACGATTTTGTCAGGTAACGTTCGTCATGGGTGAGGCGGTAGAGGTTAAGAAACGCCATGACAAGCTGTGCGTCGGCGGTCGCGAACCGCTCCTTCCTCGTGAAAATGCAACGTGCCGAAGGAATCAGGTAATCCATTAATAGTATCGGCGCGATGAAGCCCAGCCCGAGATACTTGTTACAATAGAAAAGCCGCCGTGAAAAAACGCCGTATCCGGTGCCCCAGAGGTCATAGGGGTCATGGCCGGCGTAGCCGTGTCTGTCAAGCCAGCGTTCGAACCGTTCGATGGAATTCCGCACGGACTGCTCCGCCGCGTCGTGATCGTTGCCGATTGATACCATAGCAATTAATTCGATGCAGTTCAATTCAGTGCGCGCCGCAAGATGGCCGGCTTTTTATTTGATTGCACGCCGCCCTTTTCTTCCCATGGCCTTCAGCTTTCGACGCTCCCGCGGCTGCCTGAAACCCTGTGCCTTGAGCAGGGAGTCTTCATTTCGGGTATTTCAGAAATAAACTTTAGAGGCCAGTTTGTCGATCGTCGCGACAATTGTCGATAATGCCGCCGAATCCCCACTTTGCGGGTTTGAGGATCGAGAACGTTTTTCCACTCTGATCTTCTTGACCTCTTCCTTCGAATGTATCAAATGGAGAAGGTTCCGGCTTTCAAGGTAACGATCAACCGCACCGATTCTCCCCCTGAAGATGCTGTACACCGGAACCCGCAGGGCGGCCGCCTCGCGGTTCATCGTGCCTCCGCCGCTGACGATCAGGTCGGAATACCAGATAAGATTCAGCCCCTCAAAAACCTTGTCAGGCATAATCATGATTCCCGAAGCGATATATTTTTCGAACATGGCGCCGATCGCTTTTTTTTGCACGCCGCTGCGCGCAACCATTATTATCCGGGCCGAATCGTGGTTACCCACATGACATACCACTTCCTTGAGCAGTTCTTCACTCTCAGGATTATGGTAATGCGCTTCCGTTGCCGGAGGCCGGATGGTGACTACGACGGCATTTTCGCTGAATCCGAATTCATTCCTGATAGAATCGTCGGGCCTGAAAAGCGGCACATACACGTCTTCCTTGATCCCCGGATAGGTGAAGACCCTCGACGCATCAATCGTGAATTTACTTTTCGGAATCACTTCGGGAATGAGGAGCCAGTCGCTCTTGATAATGGTGGAATATTCGTAGTCGTCGATCGTCAGCGACGGAATCCCAAGTATTTTCGAAAGGATGATCAGGCTTCGGGAACCGTGTGAAATCGAAAACCGGGGGCGCATTTTCATGATATACGGCGCCAGCTGTGCGGTTCTTATCAACAGTCCGGCCAGTTTCATAAACATGTTTTTACCGTAGTGAACGCCGCATTTCTTGAACCTCATTCCGTGCAGTTCGGCCAGCCTGACAACCTGGAATGCTTCCCGCACGGTTATAATGATCTCATGGTTTCTTTTCTCCAGCTCACCGATAATTGGTTTGAAAAATGGGACATGCGGGGAATTGTCGAGGTCGATCCAGATTTTTATCTTAGTCGATTTCATGATGATTTCCTCGTATCGGATGACACCCATTCCGCGACTTCATGCGGAAGCGCATTCCAAAATAGTCCGGTATAGGTCGTCGTAAGATGAATAATGAAATCCCGGTACAATTGCACGGGATACTCTTCAATGCGGTGAAAAGGAGCGTTTGAAAAATTCATGTAATCGGGATGGGTATTGAGTAGGGCCATGCCGTTATGTGACGCAATCCATGCGATTTTCTCTTTCCAGATATCAATGCCTTTCTCTCCCAGAATGACAAAAAGGGTAAAATCCTGGGGAAGTGTGGAAGGCATCTCGAGAAAGCCTTCCTTCGACGGATCGTTTTTAACGAAAAAAGGAAAAATGGTTCCGATCGCATCGGGTTGCGGTTCGAACGGGTCGGTATCGAAGGTGGAAGTTGATGTTATTATGTCAAGATGATGCATCCATTCAAGCCTGTGGTGCATCGATGGGGAGGAGAAACTCCTGGTTCCCCACGAACGGATATAGGTGTTTATTTTCGCCGCCTGCTTGATAAAAGATTCATACGAATCGAAGAGCTTCCCGTTGTGATTGAGCCCGTGGACACCCAGCCCGAACCCGCGCGCCTTGATTTCTGCGATCAGCCCCTCGGACACCCGATATCTCTCGGGAACGATATTGAACGTTGATCGTATTCCGAGGGATTCATCGAGGTCCATGAGCTTCCGGCACCTGTCATGCCCGGTTTGCGTATCCACGTCGTGCGAGAGCACAAACGCGAATTGCTTTTTTTCAGGCCAGCCCTTCCAGCCCACGGGGATTTCTGAGGCACTTTCGAGGATCGGCCATGTCGAACGGTTTTTCATTCGAATTCGTGCGGCCAGACGGCGACGTAACAGAATCTGTATGGAACGCGGTATGATCGGTTTAACAACGTAAAAAAGTGCAGTAAGCTGATTGTTCATATTCACCCCTGTTTTATCCCATATATCTGTAAAAAAGAGTTCCAAGAAGTCTTAGTAGTGATACAGGCATCCGTGAAAAAAACGCATTATGGATCCCGGAGGTCTTCAAGTCGGTCCTGATGAATTTATCGCGAGCGACATCGAATATGTAAGTCCTTACGGTATACTGTTCGGCTCCCCAGCCCGCCTTGAATTGCAAGAGTCCCGAATGACTTGCTTCGGTCCTTCCAAGACATAATTTCTCATAGCCGAGATCATTATATTTTTTAATCGCTTCCCATAGAATAAGATAATTCGATCCTGTACGGTTGAATGCCGCATCCGAGGCACCGTATTTATAGTATGCGGCCGTTCCGGAGTGCAGAAAGATGTCGGTACAAATCACCCGGTTATCATATGTACCAAGCGCTATTTCTCCATGACCGGACGCAATGAGAATGCGATGGAAATTCTTAAAGAAAGAAAACGGCTGAGGGGGCAATCCGTGCCTTTTCCGCGTGCGGCAATTCAACCGGTAAAACATCTCCATCGCATCGAATGAAGTATCGAAAGTCACCGTTACACCGGACTTTATCGCCTTCCGTATATGCACCCTCGTTTTCCCCTTCAATTTGGCGAAAAGGCCGTCTACATCAGATTGCAGCGGCACGATATGCCGGAAACAGAAGGAGGTTTTTTTTTCATCAATAGTGAACGGAGCATTCCCTCGTAGTGAGATAGATCTCCATTTTCTCTTTTTCGCCAGACCCTTAACGGATTCGAACGCCGCATCGAATGCCGGCTTGTCGCTATATATGGGTAAACAGAAATCGGAAAAAGGCAGGGAAACGCCGTGTTTTTGTCCGAAGATGTTCGCAACCTCCATGAGGGGTATGGCGGCGACCGGTTTGCCTCCGGTTTTCCCGAGATAATAAAACGGTAAGAATCCATAGGTGTCGACAAGCGTTTTCGCCCAAAGCGATGAATGGAAAAAAGAATAGTTCTCCGAACCGGCGACAAACTCGTCCCATTGAGTCGCCCCGACCGGATTGACGAATTCATGCTCATACTCCATAGCGGTATGCCTCGTGCCCTAGCATACCCTTAGAGGGTAAATGGCTATGGTTCGCGTTTGATAAATCAGTCTGCATAAAATTCCGTTTCGTCGTCGGCGCCGTTGGCGGATGGGGTTCACGAATCAACGGCCGCTTATCCCAAATGCCGGTAGCAAAGCGCACTGATCAATCGATACAGGGAATCGGGACTGCGAAAAATGAATTTACGGAGCAGGGAAAAGGCCGCACCGGATTTACGCAACCGATTATGTACGGCGGCGGCGGGAAAAATATAACTTGTCAAATCTGATACCTCGGTCCCCCACCGGTTCTTGAATTCCATGAGCGAAACGTTGGATGGATCGGTTCTGCCGAAATCAAAAACGTCATACCCTTCCGAATGAGCCATTTTGATTGCTTCCCAATAAAGAAATGCTACCGGCCTTATATTTATATACGAGGTGTCCCAACCCATTGCTTCCCCGGAAACCCGACGGTTAAATTTGAAAAGCATGACCGATGCTACCGGTTTGCCGTACAGTTCCGCAATGAGAAAAGAAACCGCTCCGATCGGCGACAGTAAACTCCAGATCGACTCGAAAAACGATAACGGCATCGAAGGAAGAAGAAGGTCCTTTCTCGTCCCGTAATATAACCGGTAAAAAATTCTGACGTCGTCGATGTTTCCGGCACGACGTATCTCCAGGCCAGATTTCACGGCGCGGGAGATGTTCTGTCGGACGCAGGTACGGTGAAGCGCCTTGTAAATATCATCGATCGGGCGTTCAAGGGTCAGGAAATGATATTTATACACCGATGAACATTTGAATGCCGTATTGCGCGCGATGGATTCTTTATTGAAAGCCGTGCGGATCTCGGCATAGGCTGATCGCGTCGCCGCCATTGTTTCCTTCAATGCCGGCAGGAAGAAATCGATTCCGTCCGGGTCGGTCACCAGCGGGTCCGATATGGTGGCAAAAGGAATGCTTATCAGTCGATTACCGGTCAAGATACTTCTAACGTTACAAAGAGGGAGTGCGTCTTCGATTGCGCCGTCTTGAACGTTTCTAGCCGCTAAAATGCTGCTCTTGATGTGCGGAAAGGTTTTTTCCAGAACCTGAAACCATCTCGATGTGGCGCAAATCCACTTATACGGATGATCGCCGATAAAGGCGTCATATTCCGGATATTCACGGTCTGATATATTTGTAACTGCCGGTGAAGTCACTTTGATGTTCTACTGTTGATAATTTGATTTAAACATTGTATCGCAAAGAAAAACAATATTATTAATGATGACATTACAAGCTTCGCGTTTCTGCTTTTTAAAATCATCCCCGGAACGGTCACGCTGTCTGATAATGATCTTCTTTACAACTTCCTCCTCGCTTCTAAGCATAAAAAGACGTTTTTCCTGTTCCAGGTAACGATCGACGCTGCCTAAAGGCCCTCTGAAGATGCTGTAAACCGGAACCAGCAGTGCTGCGGCCTCACGGTTCATGGTCCCGCCTCCGCTAATAACCAGATCGGAATTCCATATCAGATTCAATCCGTCTACAACCTGCAAAGGAATTCGTATTTTTTTATCGGCAAACAGGGTATGCCATTCCCGTACAATAGTTTCTTTCTGACGATCATTCCGCGGCAGCATGATGATTCGTGTTTCAGAACTGGCAATAAGATGCTTAATGACAGTGCGAAGTAGTTGTTCCGCTTCGGGATTATGGTAATGCGCCTCGGTTGCCGGAGGACGAATGGTAACCATGATATCTTCACGTGAGATGCCGAATTGTCTCCGTAATGATTCGTCTGGCACAAAATCCGGTACGTAGACATCCTCTTTTATACCAGGGTATGAATAATATCCTTCGACTGTACCGACTTTTAATTCATCCGTAACCACTTTCGGCGCAAAATGCCAGGTAGGCTTTGTTATCCACAACTCTTTTGAATGCTCATAATCATAAATTACGATGGATTTTAATCGAAGGAATTTTGAAAGAAGCAGTTGAGAACGCGAACCATGGGACAATGCCAATAATGGTTTAACTTTTAATGCGAATGGAATCATCTGCACCGAACGAATAATCAGGCCAACGCCTTTAATCAATTTGTTTTTCCCGTAATGTTTACCGATTCGACTATATTTGATGCCCACAAGATCAGCTAGACCACAAACTTGAAAACAATCTCGTGCGCTCACAACAATATGGTATCCTCGTGATTCCAATTCTCTGATGATTGGTTTGAAAAACACCACGTGCGGTGTGTTGTCCAGATCTATCCAAATTGTTTTATTTTTCTGCATTATCATCGCACACAAAGTATTTCCACCCCAACAAGAAATACACTTTTTAATGATCACGCATAATTTAGGAAAGCGTCATCGTCACATGAATAGCATCCATAGACCCATTACCTTTCAGGATCGAACAACAAGGAAGATCGGGAACCGCAGCGAATAAGCATGAATGTATTTATTTTATTTCGATTCAAGACTTCTTGCCACTGAAACCGGGCGCACCTTCCCCCCATGGCGTCCGGGAGGACGCAAAAAAAAACTCCTTTAGGAAAGCTTTACGCCCCCCTATTACTGATAAAAAATACTATCTTCCACCCTTTTTAAAGCATATCATGATAAAGGGATGGATCAAGTAGAAATAGTCTTTTATCTTACCATAAATGACTGCATTTCATCAATTAACCGGCGGCGGAGATGAAAATTTTTTCATCATAAACAGTTTAAGACGCACACTCCTGCGTCTCTCCATGGTACCGGCGCCCTCCCCGCGCCCCAAAATTAATCCAGCGTTCAATTTCCTCTGATTTGGAACTAGTGCCGTATGGGAGGATTCTTCATCCTGACTCCTGTCTTCCCTTCTTCCGACTCCTCCCCCCCCTCCAGCCTCCTCACTACCCGTGCCGGATTACCCGCAACGACGGTATTCGCCGCGACATCCTTGAGCACCATGCTTCCGGCGCCGACCATGGCGTTTTCCCCGATGGTAATGCCGCACATGATGGTCGCTCCGGAGCCGATTGAGGCGCCTTTTTTAACACGGGTCGGTACCACCTTCCAGTCGGCCTCGGTCTGCAGCTTTCCGTTGGTGGTCGACCGCGGCATTCTATCGTTGATGAACATGACGCCGTGGCCGACGAACACCTCGTCCTCGATGGTCACCCCTTCACAGACAAAGGTATGGCTCGACACCTTGCAGTTGCTGCCGACAAATGCGTTTTTCTGTATCTCGACGAAGGCACCGATTTTGGTGTCGTCGCCGATCGCACAGCCGTAAAGATTGATGAACTTCGAGAGTTTGACATTGCTGCCGAGAACGACATCGGGAGCAATACAATTGAAACTTTCATTACTCATAGGTACACCATCCTGCTTTCGTTTTTCAGCGATGTATCGCACGCTTCGAGCATCCTGACCACCTGCAGGCCCGCTACGCCGTCGTTGAACGGCTTTTTTCCCGTTTTCACGCATTCGACGAAGTAGGTGCATTCGAGTTTGAGCGCCTCGGTCTGATTGACTTT
>JAFGNB010000270.1 GCA_016927235.1 Chitinispirillaceae bacterium | reverse complement strand
TGAAAAAATCGTTGCACTGATGGCCAGAACCGATGAAAGCACGATAAGGCTTTGGACAATGCGTCGTTTTAATGTATGGGCGGCGTTTTTCATTTAACCTCCTTTAAAGATATTATTGTTCCCGTAAACCGATCGGACTGAACAGTTTTCCGGTGCCGTGAAAAAATTTCGTGAAAAATTCGTAGTAGTTAAGACGGAGCGCCTGGATTCCGGCGGAGAGTCCTTCGAGGGCGATTACCATGATGTTACCCGCGATAAGGAGCAGTACCGCCATGATCGACGCGGTAATGCCTGTCCCGTTTCCCCGCACCATGTCGGCCATGGTGAAAAACGCGACCATAAGGCTTACATGCGCGATGCCCAGTCCCGCCACGCGCATGAACGACAGGGTATTCGCCAGATAACCGCTGAAAATTTCGAGCAGTTCGACCACCCATTCCATGATAAAATGGAAGAGCAGCGTCAGGGACGGGGAAGTCCTTTTTTTCCGTGCATGGAGGGGCCCTTTACAGAAAAGCAATATCGCCGGCAAGCCGAGCAGCGCCAGAAGAAACGCGAAGCCGGGGAGTGTACGGTAATCGTGGCGTACCATGTACCATCCGCAGTAAATGCCGCCGCCGTATATCCATCCGCCGAGGACTCCTCCTTTGTCGAAAATCAGCTCCATCCATCGATGTTTTCGCACCAGGTTGATCCAGTTGAAGAGCAGGCCGCAGCAGATGACGACAATGCCGAATCCGACGGTGATGCCGAGAATGTCGTAGATCGAACGAATACCCGCCGACGGATGAGCCCGGCCGGTGACGATGCCGTGGAAATCGAACCAGAACGGCTTTACTATTGTAAAGCCGAACACGGATCCGAAGAGCCCGCCGAAAAGCATCGATGAACCCCCCAGCCAGATAAGCAGTGCCGCAAGCGCGCGCTGCGTCCGGTTTTTTTTCAGCCACACCGTACCGGCTATCCCTAGCAGCGCGACGATTGCCCCCTGGCCGATATCGGCGAACATCAGACCGAACATAACCAGGTAGGTAACGACGACAAACGGCGTGGGGTCGATGGTGCCGTATTCCGGAATGCCGAAATTGGTTACGAGCATCTGAAACGGGGCGAGCACGGCCGGGTTGTGGAGTTTTACCGGAGGATGCTGCTGCTCTTCCCGCAGGTCGGAGACTTTCCCTGGAGTAAACCATTCGATATGGCATCTGCCGTCAGTGGTCGTGCGCAGGGCATCCTCGATATTTTTCCGCTGATCGGCGGGCAGCCAACCGGAAAAAAGCACGGAGCGCGCCGAGCGTTTAAATGACGATCGTACCTTGACGTGCAATTCATCGATTCTCAGCCGTATCCAGGATTGAACGAGCGTGTCTCGTTTTCCGGTAACGATCGCCTTGCTTTTTTCCTGAAGTACGCGCTGCTCCTCCAGGAGATGCTGCAATTTTTCATCGACCGCCGCGGCAGCCTCATTCTTTTCTCCACGTGCATCGGGAGAGAGCTCGACGGACGTCCAGCCGCACTCGGTGAGGCAAACGTCGACGCGCTCGCGGTCCCGTTTCATGGCAATGATAATCAGGTGGCTGCGTCCCTCCTTTTCACCCATCGGTACCATTACGGAGGGGGTTTCACGCAGACGCTCCTGCAGTACGGATGCGCGGTCGGACGGCAGGGAACCGAGACGTATCGATACATAAGAGAGGTGTTCCCGGACGGAACCGGAAGGCAAGGCCGATCCGTAAAGATCGATCTGCCGCTGAATTTCCTCATATTTCAGGATATCGTTCTGGATGGAACGCTGCCGCTCGCGGACCTGATGCAGTTCGGCGGCAAGGTCGTCGATGCGTCGGTTCTCTTCATTGAGGTCATAGCGGCCGACGTGCGATACATCCAACGATGGAGGGATGGCGGGAACGACGTTGATTAATCCGAGAAAATTCTCGATCCTCTTACGTGATTCGGTCAAACGGGAGATCGTTTCCGTTGATTGGCCGGAAACGTCCCGGTAGGAGCCGTCGGCGAAGGCGTCAAGCGCGTTGATCGAAATGAACTGCATGGCGCCGATGTCGAGCAGCGTTTCGGTGACTTTTTCGGCGTCCCGTTCGAGGATGATCGCGAATAGCCGTAGCATCGATTCGGTAAACATATTACAACAGGCTTGCCGTCCGTTCCCTGCTGATATGGTAGAGGCCGGCGTTGAGAACGGTCCTGATCCGCTTGATCTCAAGCCGTTTCAATATAAAATAAGCGATGACGATACCGACGGTAAACGGATACCCGCACATGATGCGGCGGACCTCCTCGAGCATGATCTGTTCGAGTATCCGTTCGACAAGGGTAAGACGCGGCGATTGTTCCTGCGGTTGCTCCGACATGAGGGAGGCGATTCCCGGATAGCTTTTCCGCAGCATGGCCTGGAGGGGAGCGGTAATCTGCTGTGAGCGATAGACATCCTGCAGGGTGTTCCCCTTGACGGTGAGACCGCCGGGAATGATAATATCGGCGATCGCATCGAACGACAGATTGTAAAACGTACGGAACCGTATTATCCAGTTGATGTTCTGCAGATCGATCTCGATGCCGATGAGCCGGAGGGCGATAAGTTTGTCGCGCGGAGCAAGGTTCACGGCCTCGTCAAGAAGGTGTTGGTAATAATAACGGTCGAGAGCGACCGTCATGGGAAAGAGGGACTGCATTTTATCAACTCTGGCGATTTCGTTTCGGATAAGGGAACCGTAGGGAGTGTGTGAGAGCAATTCCACGATTTCGTCGAATGAACCGCTGTTGATAACGGCATCGAACGGAATTGAATGAAGAAGGGCCGTACGGAGCAGATAGTGAACGGAATCCTCGATCGATCGTTTCCGAAAGCTACGGTCGAAAAAAAGACGCAGCGCGTTTTTCAGGTTTTCGATTTCGTATCCGGCGGTAAAGGCGCGCGTGAGCGGGAGCACATCGGTCGGAAGGTGCGGTTCGATATCGATAAATAAAACCGCCTCCTTTCTGAAAAGTTCCATTTCGACCGTCTTGAGGTCGCCGGTACGCTCGTAAATTGCCGACAGGTCCGAGAAGGGACCGTTGCGTAAAAAATTGAACATTTCGGTGAGCGAAGGGCATTTAAGCAAATTGGCGAAATAGTCTTCGGAAAGAAGGGTGCTGATTCTGGCGCGCAGCTTTGCATTGATAAGTGCGTATTTTCCGGCGTCGGTGAACATTAACCCTCGGGGTGAATCTGGTCGGAGGCCATGACGAGTGAAGCGATCTCGTCGACGAGTGCGTCCATGGTATCCCGGCATTTCTCCAGAAGCTGCCGGTTTTCCGACCCGGCATCCTCAAAAGCTTTTTTACGGATTGATTCCGCCTCGTTACGCGCCGCGGCACTCTTCTTTTCGATGAGCTGCTGCGCCTTCTCCCGTGCGGCGGATACGATGGCCGATGCCTCTTTTTCACTCTCCTGCCTGATCAGCGCCGCTTTCCGTCGCGCTTCGGCAAGTTTCTCTTCAACTTTTTTTTCGGCTGCCAGAATTTCGTTTACCACCTCTTTCATTCGAGCTGGCTCCCCATCGGGTGGTTGGAACAAGACATGTTACCAATATACGAATTGCACCGTCATGCAGGGAAATTATTCATGGGAGACCTGATCACCGGGGAGCGGTTAAGCAGGTCGGTTACAGCGAGGGTGCTTTTTACACCCCCGCATCCCTCATTTATTAAAAACAATGAGGCGTGAAAACGTTTTCCCATTGTCGGCGGTGAGCCTGCAGATAAGCAGGGCGCCTGCGATTTTCCGCAGTGAAACAGCGTCAATCCGCACGGAAACGCTGTTTTGTAGATCAATGGGCGTACCAACGGTAAATCCAAGCAGTTTTTTCCCGTTCAGCATAAACAATCCGCCGGAGAGCCGCCCCTCCGGCTTCACCGGGAATGATATCCGCAGCCTGCAGTTCGAAATATGGATTTCCGGTTGAGTCAAACCGCTCCGCGTACTATTGTCGCGAACCGCCCCCTTGATGCCCACCTGCTGGGTTGCGAAAGGATCGTCCGTCTCATCCCAGGTTCCGCCGTTTGAAAGCACCGTAAAAAGCGCATAGTGAGACATGGTCTCGAAAATGGTGAATTCAGCCGTACAGATGGAGGCCATATCATCGCCGAATTTACGTTCGGACGGAAGGGAACCTATTTCCGGAAATGTTTCCAGATCGGCGCTGCCGTAACTGGAAACGATTCCGGGGCCGAATATGGTGATGCCTGGTTTGGGCCCCCAGCCCTTACCCGCTGTATATGCGCTTTCCCGGTCATGAGGATTGTGAATCCGGTTGAAGCCAAGGCTGGTGACGAAACAGATGCCCAGAGGGTTAAGCCCTAGAATATAATTAAGCATGTCGCAGGCACCGTCGAAGTATTTCTGATCATCGGCAAAACGCCAGTGGAGGAGCGGCGCGCAGGCATAGAGCGGCTGCATGACGTTGTGTCCCCACGGAGAATTCGCCGACGGATTGTTGCCGACGGGGTAGGCGTATTTGGCGAGTTCCGCGAGATTGACGTCGGCGGCCGCTTTGAGCGCGGCTTTGAAGTAATCGCAGACCGCC
>JAFGNB010000269.1 GCA_016927235.1 Chitinispirillaceae bacterium | reverse complement strand
GTAAAGTGACGCGTTCGGCCTGCATTCCCGTCGGACCCACCATCACGCTGCCCTCGTTCCCGTCAACCAGCAAGGTAACGCCCGTTTGAAACCGGTTCGTTGCGCCGAAAATGTCGCAAACCGCGGGTATGCCCCTGGCCCGGGCCAGCATCGCGACATGGGAGGCCGGACCTGTTTTCTCGGTGACTATCGCGGCGACATTGGCAAGATCCATCCTGAGCGCATCGTATAAAAACAGGTCGTCGGCAACGATGATCGTTTTCGGCTGCAACGACGAAAGAGCGTGAGGATGACTGTTTTCCGGAGCACGGAGATTTTTCAGCAACAGGAGGCCGAGTTCCCGGATGTCGGAGGCGCGGGCGCGCATGAATGCTTTTTCATGCTTCTGAAACGCCAGTTCCATGCGCGAAATTTCCGATTGTACCGCGCCTTCGGCACTGCGCAACTGCGTCGAAACGATCCCGCGGCATTCCCGTGCCAGCGAAGCATCGCCAAGCATCGCGATCCTGACATCCAGAAAGGCCATATCTTTGTGAGAACCGCACGTCTCGAGTTGTTTGCGGAAATGTTTCAATTCGGCAAGGGCGGCGGAGATGGCGCGATCGATGCGAAGTTCCTCCGCTTCCACATCTTTTCTTTTAATACGAACATCATCAGAGCCTGCCGGTACAAGGGGCTTATAAATCATGGCCGTGCCTTCAGCTATTCCCGGAGAAACCGCCCTGCCCTGCATGGTGGCGCCGAATGTCTCCGTGAAATCATGAAAATGTCGTATGTCCTCGCGCTGCAGCGCTATGACCTTCAACATCGTCCGTGCCTTCGAGAAAATTAAGGCATACAGGGACAACGCGCACACTTCCAGCAAGGCGTTGACTATTTCAACATGGAGGACATCGCTCCCCGGCCACAGGTAGGCAAAAAGGATTCTTGCGAATGAAAATAAAAAAGCAACCGCGTATGCCAGGGCCGAGTGCCCCAGCCACGCCATGAGGGTAACCGGAATGATATCGAGCAGGGGAATGCGGATGACGGGCCCCGTCAGAAAATCCGCGAACAGGATTACCGACGACAGGATGACGCCGAATGCCACGGGATATTTCCTGAATACCTTATTGAAGTTTTTAATGGCGTGTATCATGGTCAATCGACGGCTAGAGCCTGTTCTATCGCTTACGTATCAATACGATTTTGGCGATCTACTATTTTCCGCCGTAATGAAAATGACTGCAGGAGAAGAATTAAGCCCTGATAAACATCGGATAAGGTAAACCGATTGCAGGCATTATCATGCCGGTCGGCACCTGTGCCCGATTAATAAGCCTCTCGAATAAATCCATTTCGGCATGGGGTGGCTGGACATGTCCCCTCAGACCATCCCGCTTTTCACTCCACCTTACCCGGTGTCGGCGAGGCAGCGGCCCAGTTGGCCGGATCATTGCCGAATGTATCATTTTCAATACGGGTCAGCGAGGAACCCGTTCCCTTCGCTCCCGCGGGCCAGGGCGACTGATCTTTATATGAAATTTTATCATATTCCATGTATGCGGTTTCCGTTGGGATCAACGCTCCCGTACTGTCCTTCTCCGGCTCCATCGGTTTTTCCAGTTCCACCTTGGCGGAGATATCGGGGAGAGAGTTATTGAAGGTGAAAAGCTGCACCGCCGCGGCAATGCCGTAACCGCTTCTGAAATCCCCGGTGTCCGTCGACCCGCAAATGACAACCACCGACTCGCCGGATTTGACCGATTTTTCCCCGGGGAATGAATAAAACAGGTCATCGATTTGTATGCGCCAGGTATTGTCGGGATTCTGCCGGTCGTAGAGCGGCACTTCCTGATTGCCGATGTTGGTGATTTCAAGATAGTCGGCGGAACCGTCACCGGCCTGGTACATGATCTCGCTTATCACGAGCGGGCCGACCAGCGGCGCGGAATTCGGTTCACCAAGCGTCACGTTGGCAAGCGGGACGAACACCTCGTTCCCGGTTGACGGGACGATGTATCTTCCGAAGGAAATCCCCCGTTCGAGCGCTCCGAAACTGAAACCGTGGCAGTATCCCATGCAACCGGTCGTGTCGGATGAAAGGACGGCGTCGTCGCCGTTCTCTCCAAGCCCGAACGACGAGAATGTCGTGTCTTTGTTGAAATCGTTCGCGGTAAAGACCAGGTAATCTTCGGCTTTGATGTTTGTGCCGTCGGGGATACGGAACTTGATGGGATTGGTTTCATCGTCCGACAGATACCATCCGCCCAGATCGATGTCGGCCTTATTGGGATTGTAAAGCTCTATGGCATCAACCTGCGGCTCATCGGTATGCGACAGGATTTCATTGACCAGGACGGCTTCCGGGTCATCTTCACCCGGGGACCCGTGAATTCTGAAGGAGGCGCGCCAGGCCGCCGGATCGTCCTGCTCCTCACGAGCCGGGTTGGCGTGTATCGGCACCAGGGTGCGTCCTTCACCGTCAGGTTCGTTCGGCCACGGATTGCCGTCGCCGTAGGTAATGGAGATCAGATCCACCGCTGCTTTTCGGTCGCGGACCGTAATGGTTTCACTGCTGTTTTTCAATTGTCCGTCATAATGATCGAAAGGATCGAAACCGTATCGTTCCCTGAACCAGGTCGGGCTCGACGCAAGCACGATGAGAGCGCCCGGCTCCAGCGTGACGCCGGCCGCGAATTTGTAATCGACGCCGCTGACGATCGCGACGCCGCTCAGATCGAGTGTTTTCACACCGGCATTTTTCAGTTCGATGAATTCCAGACTGTCCTCGCCGGCAGTGTCGGGATAATCGGGATGGTAGTTGATTTCCGTTATTCTCAAATCGAACAACGATGAATCGACGGCTTTGAGTTCGTCATCGGCGCCCGGCGATCCGTGAATCCTGGTCGAGGCGCGCCAAAAATCGGAGCCCGTTTCATTTCTGCCCGGATTCTGGTTAACGGGAACGAGTGAGTATCCGTCGCCGTCGGCGGAACCGGGCCATTTGCCGCTGTCCGAATACGTCTGGGAAAAAATGGCCTCAAGCGACGCGGCGTCCTTCAATTCGATGGTCTCCCCGCTGTTTTTGAGCTGGCCGGAGTAGACGCCGTCGGGGCTGAAACCGTAGCGCTGTTCGAACGCTTTCGCGCTCGAGGCGATCACGTAAAAATCATCCGGGGCGAGTCTGGCGCCCGATGGGAACGAGTAGTCGACACCACCGGTGAACCGGAGCGATCCGATGTCGAGCGTTGCGCTCCCGGTATTTTTTATCTCGATGAATTCCAGACTGTCGTCGATATACCCGTCGAGTTCGAGGGGATGGTAATGAATTTCAGTCAGACGCAGGTCGAGGAGGTCTGGGTTCAACTCTCCGGGCTTGGCCGGCCCGTCGATGCAGCCCGTCACCAGTGCGACGAGCAGGAAGAACGCATCGTAACGTTGAGTGATTTTCCGTATGGTAGTATGTCGTAACATGCTTCAGCCTTTCATTGTAGCTTCTATAAAGGTAACAAATCCTCGTTTAGCATCTTCTATTTTCCGCATCGTAAATCCGAGATGTTGCTTTCATTGGTCCAGCGCCTCATGCCGGGCCGAAAGAAAATTCCGCAAGGGTTTTTCAATAAGCCTGCCGGCGATATCCATCACATAGATGTAATTCCGCAGGATGCTGAAATAGACCTTTTCCTTTTCCATCCCGTTTTTGACGAGGCTCTCCTGTATCGAAAGAAGCACCAGCGGATCGACGCCGCTCATCTCGAGGTATTTTTTCAGGGAAGCCTCGGCATCCGCTTCCGTCTCACGTATCGTCATGAGTTCGTAACGTTCGATGTACGCCCTCAGGTCGGATGTGTCCTTTTCTATTTTGGCGGCCATCTCTTTCCGGAGCGTCAGATAATCCTCACGGTCGTTTAAAAAATCGATCTGCCGCCGGGCGACGTCGTCGTTGCGGTTTGACATCCAGGGTATTTTCACGCCCATTTCGAAAATGTAGGCATTGTAAAGATTGTAGTCCTTCAGGTCGTCGCGGCGGGCGTATTCCTCAAGCAGCGATCCGTGATCGTAGGAAAATTCAAGAAAACTTACCACCTTTTTGCCCTGCGACTTTTCAAGTTCGTAGCGACGCTCGGAGACCTCGAACTCCGCCTTGAGGTCCGAGAGGTAGACATTGTTTCCCTC
>JAFGNB010000268.1 GCA_016927235.1 Chitinispirillaceae bacterium | reverse complement strand
GGTAATGTCATTTCAACTTATAAACCGGGAGTGGTATATGGATAAGCATGTTGTTGTCGATCGTGGATGGAAAATCCTTTTCACTGTGACGACCTGTTGTCTTCTTTTACAGCCAATCGTTTCAGCCGCAACGGTCCAAGTTCCTTCAATGGGAATAAAAACAATTTCGGAAGCAATGATGCGTGCGCGGATCGGCGACACGGTCTGGGTTGAAAACGGCAAGTACCGCGAAAACATTCTTGTCGCTCCGGGAGTCACCTTGATGGCCCGTTCGACCTTTCAAGCCATTATCGACGGAGGCGGCCGCGGTACGGTAGTAACGCTTGGTAAAAATACGGCGATATGCGGTTTCGAAATCCGAAACGGCACGATCGGTATATTTTCCAACGGTTCGGGAAATCAAATCCTTTCCTGCCGCATTATCAGGAATTGGCAGACCGGCATCATCGTCGTGAGGCATATGCCGAAAATCGAGGATAATATTATTGCTTTCAACCGTGCTTCAGGCATACAGGGATGGGATGTCCGTTCAACCAATGCAACCATCAACCACAACACGATCGCCTACAATTCAAACCATGGAGTCGCCGTCGGCGGCAGTTCGGAATTTATTATGGAAAACAATGTCGTCGCTTACAACGAGCGGTTCGGATTAAAAATCCTTTCCGACGCCGAACGTATTCAGGTATCGAATAATAATTTTTATTCCAACTTGAGAAGCCCCCGCCCGATCCCGGACGGTAACTTCTCCTTTAATCCCGCTTTTACCGCTCCCAGGACGATTATGGATTTCAAATCCGACCCAGCTCAGTGTTGTTCAGCCAAAGGCACGGATAACGAAGATCTCGGAGCTCGCTTGTCATATTAATACCTGAAGGAAAACAACCATGTCCAGAACGTCCCATATCCTCTTTCGAAGAGTCTATCGTGCGATGATTGTCCTGTCGCTGGGAGGGCGGTTTTTTCTCTCATCCGCTGCCGGACTTCCGGGAGAATACCTTTTAACACAGCGCTGGCGAACGCTTTTCTCGGCGAATTCGCCGCTTACCAATCCCTCATTTATCAATGAGGAAAATTATTTTTCGGTACGCGGAGTCTACACCTCGATTCTGAATGAATTTATTACGTTTGAAGTGGGGGCGGTGTATCCCATCGGACTGTACCAGTCGGCCGGTCTTTCATGGGTGCGACAGGGATTGCGGGAGAGCTATATACCCACCGATATAAATTTTGATACGATTCCCGGCGGAAAAATATCTGACAACACCGATTATTTCATGTTGACCTATGCATACAATCTCTGGTCGGGATTGACGCTCGGTGCAAATATCAACTTTTTGTTGAACTCTTTCTACAATCATACCAGTCTTGGCGTAAGTCCCGATCTCGGTCTCACCCTGCGCCTTCTCCAGCATCCCGTGATCGGCACGCACCTGTTCGGGGCCGGCCTTCAAAACGCCCTTTACCTGGCCGTTATAAAAGGCGCCAGCGACCTCTCGCGTGTGGCCCGTTTCTCTCTCAATTCAAATTACTTCGAACGCCAGATCGTGACGACGTTCGACTTCAGTATCAGGGACATAGGGGTTGCTGGATCGAATTTTATTGCGGGCAATCCTGCAAAAATAGAATGGAATTTCGACGGAAAAATCGGCGGCTGGATTCTGCGTATTCTCGATATTTACGGTCTGTTCGGAATCACCGAAGAGGCATTTTCCTACCTTGGCCTGGCCGGCGGCGTCAACATTCCGATGATCAACAACGGACGCGACCTCTCCTTTCTCGTTCAGTATCTTTACATGGCGCAGGTAAAGGATAAGACACCCGGTTCATTCATCAGCATGTATGCCCGCGGGGAGATCGGCAAGCACCGCGAAGAAATCTACGCGCGTAAAATGGCCCGTCTCGCGAATCTTCAGCCGAACGAGCTTTACATCAAAGCATGCAATCTGTACGCCCAGGGGAATTACTGGGATGCATTCTTTATTTTCAGCCAGCTCTTTGTCGAATACCCCGACTTCTTCAAAAACGACTGGGTCAGTTTTTTCCTGGGAAGCTGTCAGGAAATGATGGACATGCGTTTAACCGCCGAAGAGGCCTACAATAAGACCAAAGAACTTTATCCCCGCAGCGCCGCCGTCCCGTTTGCGGACCTGGGGCTGATGCGCGTTTACTATCGTGATGCGAATTTCGGGGCCGTCGAAACCCAATTCAACGAGTTGAACAAGCTCGGAGTCCCCGATTCGATTAAATATCACGGCTATTATTACATGGGTGAGACGGAAATGAAGAAGGGTAACTTTTCAAAAGCAAAACAGCTTTTCGACCTGATTCCCGAGACGCATCCCGACTATGTGTTCGCCCAGCACAGCGCCGCCATCTGCGATGCGTCCACCGACAATATCGAAGGCGCTCTCTCAAGCCTTGAGAACTGCATTCAGGCGCGGGTGACGACCGACGCACAAATGGAGATGGTCAACCGATCATACGTGTTTATCGGTTACATTTTTTACGAGGAGCTGACAAAGCAGGAAGGACCGCTCGCCAAAGCGGTCACCGCCTTACGCATGGTTCCCAAAACAAGCTATTTCCATACCGACGCGCTTCTCGGCCTCGGCTGGACCGCTCTTAAGGCGCGTCAATGGAACGACTGTAAAAATGCCGGTCAGGAACTTGCGGCGACTACCGATAATCCGGTCATGAAAGCCGAAGGCTGCCTCCTGCAGGCGTACGCCTTCATGATGGAAAAAAATTACAATCAGGCCGCGACGCTTCTATCGATGGCATCGAAGGAACTGGATGGGTTTCAAGCCCCCTCACAGGCTGAACTGATGTCTCGTCAGGACGATAACAACGCGCTCCGGAGAAAATATACCGACGTCGCCCGCAAGGCATACGATCTGGGCACGTCACGCCAATCCGATATTGTCGTCAAACAAATCGACAGTCTCCATACCCACCAGAAGGATTTCAAAGCTCAGATTGACGAGTTCCTGAAGTATGTCGATAAATATGAACGGGTCACCTTCTTCTCCCGTAATTTTGAATCGATCAAAGAGGACGTCGAATACGCCCTTGCAAAATCGCAGAAACTTGGCGGTCAAATCAAAGAGGCCCAGGAAATTGAAAAATTCAAAGATAAGGATCAGAAGATTGACAACGAGTTGGAGCAGTTGAAAAAGCAGCTCGAAGCCGAGGAAAGAAAAATTGACAAGAAGGAGTCGAAAAAAGAGACCGGGGAAACGGCCCCTAAGGAAGAATCGAAAAAAGTTGAGCCGAAAAAATCCGAACCGCCGCCCCTTCCCGTAGAGGATCTCGTTCCGGAAGAGCCGCCCGATGAAGAAGGATGGGAAGAGTAGAGACGCCGTTTTCTGAACGGACTCCATTGTAAAAGCCTCCCGACAGGGGGGCTTTTTTTATTTTTCTTTTATTTCCGGCACCACGGCAGTGCCATCAAATGGGTAGCGCGGCATACCCCTCAATGGTATAATTTTTACTTGTCTCAGAACCTTTTTTCCGGGTATGAGGATGAAAATCGCTCTTGTGAATTCCGAATATCCCTCCCTCTCCGGTTCCGACCATGGCGGGATTGCAACCTATACGCATACCCTCGCCTTCTTTCTTGCACAACGGGGGCATACGGTTCACCTCTTTACACGATCAGGGTTCAGTGACAACGATAGGACATCGCTTGTCCATGTTCATCGATTCGGTTTTAAAAAAAACCCCCATTACCTGACGCGTATAATCAGTCGCTTCAGCAGCGATCCTCTTGCTTGGGAACGGGGGCAATCGCGTGCGCTTTCCTCATCGCTTGCCGAAGTCGCGCTGAAGGATGGAATTGACATCGTTGAATTTCCGGAATATGGCGGCCTTGCCTGCCGCTATCAACCGGTAAAGAAAATTCCCTACTGCGTCACCTTCCATACTCCCGCCGAACTGGTTGACCTCTATAACGGTATACAACCTACACGGCTGCACCGGCAGCGGTACCGAATGGAAAAAAGGGCGGTCAGACGTGCGGCCGCCTTTAAATCTCCCAGTAGCGCCCTTAAAAACTGGATATGCGAACAGTATGGATTGCCCCCGTCTTCCGTCACGACCATCCGCAATCCTTTTGATGCCGCACCGATCCGGAAAATCAGACGGACAACAGGTGATCCGCGCCGTTTCGATATTCTCTTTTCCGGACGCTTTGAACGCCGCAAAGGAGCTGAAATCCTCCTCTATTGCATCAAAAAGATACTTTCCATCAATACCATGATCACCTTTACCATTGCCGGAGAGACCGACATCGGCAACGCGCCGAATTATCGACAGGCAATCGAGCGCATTCTCTCACCGGAAGAACGGATGCGTGTCTGGTTCCCCGGTCCGCTTTCGTATAACAAATTGCTCCCCTTATACAGCAACTCCTCGCTTTTTCTGTTTCCATCGCTCTTCGAAAACTCGCCCTATGCGCTTCTGGAAGCGATGGCCGCGGAATTGCCTGTTGTTGCGACGTCATGCGGCGGGATCAATGAAATCATAACGCACAATGAGAACGGCCTTCTCTTTTCTCCCGACGATCATGAAACGCTTGTCTCCCATATACGGACGTTGTTCGACGATCGCGACCGCGCCTCTTCACTGGGCAGAAATGCGCTTGCGACCGTTCAACGGCTTTACGATAAGGAAAATATCGCCAACAGTCACTGCAGTTTTTTTCAATCGGTAATTACCGGCGACCGTTGATCGCATGATGAACATTCTTTATCTTTCAGGAGAGTACCCCCCTGAAACCGGGTACGGCGGGATCGGCACCTATACAAAACACATCGCCAAAGGTTTGGCGGCGCGTGGTCATTCGGTTTCGGTGATCGCACGAAGTCTCAGTGCTCTGGAAAGTACCGAATGCCGCGGGGGCGTTACTGTTCACCGTATTCCTCCGCTCCCCTACCCTCTGCCGACGCATCGATACGCCTACCCGCTGCGTCGTTTCTGCACCCGCCACTTTCCCCATTCGCTCGACCGTCTCGCATGGGCCATGGCGGCGGGACGGAAAATCGACCGATTACTCAACGGTAACCATCGCTTCGATATCATCGAGGCTCCCGAATGCGGCGCCGAAGGCCTCTTCGTATCACCTCGAATGGGTAAACGGCTGATCATCCGCCTCCACACCCCATGGGAGATGATCAGGCGACTTGACATGCTGCGGGAACCGTGGGGAGACCGTCTGTTGCTTCCGCTCCTCGAACGGCGCGCAGCGAAACGCGCCGACGGGATTTCCGCGCCTTCACAGGCGATCGCAGGAATCGTGAAAGGAAAATGGCGCATCCGTTCGGTGAAGGTCATCCCCAACCCCCTGCCGGCTGCGTCATTCGGACCTGCCACGGGGAAATCATGGATCTACACCGGACGGATCGAACGAAGGAAGGGCGTTCACCATCTCGTCGCCGCCTATGCAAAGGTACGGAGCCTCCGCAGGGTACCGACGTTAAAACTTGTCGGCAGGGCATACGGCACCGATGCGTCCGGAAAGGAATACGGAACCGTTATCAGAACGATGATCGACGAGCTCAAGGCGGGCGATGCGGTGACATGGATCGAAACCGCGCGCCTCGATGACGTCGCCCGCCTCTTGGGGGATGCGGAAGTTGCCTTTTTCCCGTCGCTATGGGAAAATTTTCCGTATACATGCCTCGAAGCGATGGCAAGCGGCTGCGCCGTTGTCGCGACACGGTGTGGCGGATTCACGGAGATCATCGAAGAAGGCAAAAGCGGACTGCTGGTACATCCCGACTCGGATGAAGCGCTTGAGGCGGTCATGCTCTCCCTTCTTGATAATCCCGGCATCATCGCCGGTCTCGGCCATGCCGCCCGTAAACGAATAACGGAGATGGTTTCACCCGAACGCATCTGCAGCGACATGGAACTGTTCTATCAACAGATTCGGGAGTCCTGAATGGCGAACGACGCATCCGGTACACAGCTTATAAAAAATTCCCTGCTGACGCTTTTCAACTCCTTCTTCGTCATGATCACTTCATGGGTAATATCCATCTGGGTCGCACGCCAGCTGGGCCCGACCGATTACGGAATTTTTTCCTTCATTCTATGGCTCACCGGGACTGTCAGCTGGATCATGGGCATGGGTCTCGTTCATGCGGTTACCAAATTCATCGCCGAATATCAGGGAAAAGGCGACCGCCGAAAACTCACCGCGATTATAGTTTACGTGTTAAAAATTGAAGTGCTGGTAACGACGATTTCGATGGGAGCGCTCATCATTCTGAAAACAAAGATCGCCGATTTTTTCTTTTCGCCCAACGAGTCGCTCTTCATCTTCATCGCCGCCTTGGGTCTTCTTCCCGGCATGATCACCGCCATCTTCTCCGCCGCCATCGAAGGCATACAGAAGTTCGAGTACTTTACCTACTCGAATTTGATCATCTCCCCCCTCTCGTTTGCCGCGAAAATCGTCGTGCTGGCGTCGGGAAAGGGAATCACCGGCCTGCTGTATGTCATGTTCTTTTTTTCTTTCGTTAATGCGATTTTTTATTTTTTTGTGCTTAAACGGGAAGGGCTACTCGCGCCCCGGGCATATACGCCCCTCGAAACCGGAATCCGTCAGCGCATCCAGCGATACAACCGGAGCGTCATCGCCATTTTACTCTGCGATAAAATCGTATGGGACAAAAGCGAAAACTTCTTTCTCGGACGTTTCTGTTCCTCGCAGGAAATCGGGTTTTACAACCTCGGCTTCAACATCGCACAGCGGTTCATGTCCGTGCTTCCCGCCACCTTATGGCGCGTGCTTTTTCCGGCAATGTCATCGTATTTCGGTTCGGGCGACAAGAAAAAAATGCGCCGACTTTTTTTCCTCTCGACGCGCTATCTTGCGTTTGTCACTTTCCCGGTCGGCGTCGGAGGCATGATCCTGGCGTACCAGATCATCCATTACCTTTACGGACACGAATTCATCGGCGCGCAGCGGGTGCTGCAGATCATCTTCGCCACCTCGATCGTTGCGACGCTTTCGAACCCCGCCTCGGCGGTGCTCTACGGTTTCGACCGGCAATCGTTTATTTATAAATTCGGCACCCTGCTCGCGGTAATAAACATCACCCTCGACCTGATTCTCATCCGCCGCTACGGGGCGACCGGTGCGGCCGTCTGCTACGGGATAACCACCATCATCGGTTCCACCGGCGGTCTTATCTACACCTGTTCCATCATGCGGTTGCGCTACCCTCTCGTATCGATCTTCAAAATCACGTTCGCCACAATCGTCATGGGTATCGTCATGGAGCTGATTATTATACAAAATGGAGAATTTCCGGGGTTTATCATCGCCACTGCAGCCGGCGGTGCAACCTACCTCATCAGCGCACTGGTGCTCGGGACATTCGAAAAAGAGGATTATACACTCCTGCAAAGCGTTAAAAAAGTCTGTCCGGAATTCATGAAAAAAGCAGTCGATAAGGCATGCAGAACGATCGCGCAATTCAAATCCACACGGTGAGGTCGGGCCGTCTTCGCCGTCACTGCCCTGCTTCACTGCTGAAATCGTACCATTTGCGGATCACCCAGAGGTTCTCCGAATCCCTGTTGATTAAAAACACCTGCTGAGCGATTTCGACGATAAAAACCTCTATGGTATAGGCATCCGGATACCATGTGTATTCAAACTTGCCGCCGGCGACAAGCAGCTCGGCAAGAGTGTCGGTGCCGTCCGTAAATTCTCGAACGCTTGCAAGCGTCGGTTTTTCAGTAAATTCGATACTCGTCCCTTTTGAAAAAAGCCGTTTATGCCGCTCCTCCTCCATGTCCTGAGTCCAGTAATAGTAATACTCGGACTGTCCTATAAATTGGAGCCGCACGTCACGGGCCTCGGAAAGCTGCTGATATTTTATTTTGTACTCGTCAAAAAAATCGGGAGCAATAAAGAACTGGAACGATCCGTCGTCCGGCAGCAGATCGATAAACAAGTCGATTCGCTGCGTCTCATATGATTCGATAAGCTGATCGAGGAGACCCTGCGGCGTTGCACGCTGACTTGTCTGCTCGGCGGGCATCCCGGTTGGAGGGAAAAACGGATTTCCGCACTGCAGGCCCAGTCCGATACAGCATACCGTTACAATAAGGGATGGCGTGTTCATATGACGTCTATTCCGCTGCCGGTGAAAAAAAGGCTTCGCCGGAGGGTTCATCAGTCCATGAACGTATGCGCCATATATTATCGTTGCCGCGAACGATGATGAAACCGCTGTTCCCCGAATAGAGCGGCGTTTCCGGCGTTTCCTTCATTGCCACGGCATAGGATACGTTCCTTAAGGTAATCATATCGATGGTGATGAGAATTCCTTCGTTGTTCACCCAGGTTACCGCAACTCCCGGGAAAATGTCGTGCTGTAAAAAAAGACGGCTGATCAGGGCCGATTTATCGTAGACGATATTCGCCAGACGGACGTTGACATACTCAAATTTGTCGTCGAATAACTCGTACCAGTCAAGTTTTGAGAACTGTTCCCCCGAACCGTCCAGCAGGCTGGCGAAATTAAACGGATCACCTATCCGTTCATCGCTCACGGGCAGCTCAAAATCTTCCCGCGGAGCAAATATGCCGCAGGAGACGAAACCGCAACACAAGATGGCCGTCAGGATGATCTTCGGAAGGCTCATACCGTCAAAATACCATTTGCAGTGACAAAGAAAGGTCCCAGTTTTTTTCCCTGTTCCATCGCTCTTCATCCTGCGTATTGAATATTCGTTTCACTCTCATGTTGAGCAAAACGATATCGCCGTGCCACGAGCACCGCACATACGGTTCTATGCCGTAGCCGAGATCAAGTTCGCTGACGACGTAGGCATCGCTTCTTCGGTCGAATTGCTGTTGAAAAACATCTCTTAACGTACTACCTACAGTAAATTTTCCTCTTTGAAGAAAAATATCAAAAGCGAAATCAAGCCAGTACTGCGTCCCTTTTCTTTCGATTGCATAGTATTCACGATCCAGCCTGCTGCTGTCGGGGCGGTAGTCGTTTCCGTACCAGAAACCGTTGTCATGGTACATCTCCACCCATCTTCCGGTCAGGTGAAAACGGTTCTCCCGGATCTTCCATTCACCGCTCAGGGTGGACGTCACATCCCGTGCATAGGGAGGGGCTTTCGGGGCGATTCCGTCGCCATTTTTAAAATAATAGTCGGAAACCTCCGCATCTGCGTAAATGTGCTCCCGAAAATCCAACGGTCCCGACGAAACGCCAACATCCAGCCCAATGCGGTATTCCCTTGTCTGTCTGCTTTCTGCGCTCCGTTGTGAACGATAATAGTAATGGTAGAGGATGTCGTAACTTCCGTAGGTTTCGACAAACAGGAGCGAATCGCGGTCAAACCTCAGCGACACCTTCTGATCGATCTGCACCCGGTCGTTTTCATTCTGGTTTCTTTTCAGATTCTGCGAAGAAGCGGGGTCCATGAATTCAAAGGGATATCTTTTTGAATCTTTGAATGCATACAGGGTATAGCAAGCACCGAATCCCCACGGCAACGTCAAACGGACCTCATGGTCGGTCCGGGCGATATCGGAGAAATGGTCGCTTTGGTTGACAATGAGTGAATCCCTGTTGGTGCCGGTGGCGTAAATATCATCACCAAAATGCTGCCGGTAAAGCCAATCTTCAAATTCCCACATGAACTCAATACCGCCGTCATACGACAGCAACAGATCTTCCCCAATCCGTACGCCGAGACCGAGGATATGTCCGGCGGTGCGGATGTCGTCAAGCGCTTTGCTTTTCGAAGGATAGGCGATCGAATTGAGGTAATACCGGTAATACAACTGCGACTGGATACCGAACCGTTCCTTGCTTGCAAATCCGCCGGAGGCGGAAAATGCGTGATTAATCCGCCACGATGTGTTGCTCAACAGCGACTTCCCCTCAAATTCGCCGATATAAAGTTCTTTACCGTTCGTAATCGAATCCCCTGCGTGAAGGAAAAGCGAATCGCCTCCCCCGAAAAACGGCAGGTCATCGGCGTAGAGGATTGATCCCGAAAAAAGACCGATGGGATTTCCCCGAATGGCACGGCCTGTTGCGTCGATCCCGATATGGATCGGCAGTGATCCGATTCCGCGTGCGGGGTCGCCGATGCTGCAATTGCCGTATACGCCGGGGTCTCCGTGATAATCGTCCAGCGGCGCGGAAAAGAGGGATGCGATCGAATCGTTCCATGCATAGCCGTACAGGCCGCCGCGGAGCGAATAGGGAATCGACGCCACCGAGTGGTTGATCACCGGTCCGATATCGGCACTCGACTGCATCGTTCCGGTCTTTCTTCTGCTGTACGACACAATGGGCGTCCAGTCGAATCCGGCGTCAAGACCCGTTACCAGGACATTCCTGCGAATAAGGCTTCCCGAAAAGTCCGCCGATTGAATCCTGCTTTGCGGATTAAGCTGCGAGAACTGATAATCAACGGACTGGTCGAATGATCCCCACGGCAGTCGATCTCTCAAATCAAGACGATTACGGGCCTTGAAGGTCTGGTACAGCGAGATCTGGCTTGATAACGACACTACCGTCGAATCGCCGTCGGCGGGCGCTGCTTCGGCGGCTGGCGGAACGGCTAGCTCGCCCGGCCAGTAGACGCCCTGCGAAAAGACCGGTGCCACTATCGACATAAAAAAAAGTAATCCCCGAATAGTTGCGTTGCGTTTCAGCATACTTCCTTATACAGCTTCAGCCACTGACTGCAGTCGAGATCTTCCGAACGTGCTTGATCATCGACGCCGTGCGCTTTGAGAATCGCCGCGATCCGTTTCTTCTGCTGGTTATCGGTGCTTAATGCATTCACCACCTTCTTACGCCGCTGTTGAAAGCCCCTGCTCACCAGCGCGAAAAACGGCTCCCACTGTACCTGTGGAAGTTTTTCCGCCGGGTCGTCGTCAATTAGGATTTGGAACACTGACGACTCGACCTTCGGACGTGGATAAAATACGCCGGGTGGTACAGTGAACAGCAGTCGGGGTTTTCCGAAAAAGGAACAGAATACCGATAGAAAACCGCGGGTTGAACTGCACGGCGGCGCCACGATCCGCTGAGCGACCTCACGTTGCACCATGAAGGTGCATGAACGAATGTTCTTACCGTAGTAAAGGGTCTTCTTTATTATAAGTGCACCGATCGAATAGGGTAAATTCCCGACAACGTGCAGCGGGAAACCGACCCGCACGAAGTCGAAAGTCAGTACATCATGGTGATGTACCGTATAAGAGCCGTCACCGAGCTTTTTCATGAGCGCCTCAATTGCCGCAGCATCGATTTCGACACTGTGAAAATACGGAAAACGCTCCTTGAGAAAAATACTCAATGCCCCTCGGCCGGGCCCGATCTCAAGAAGCGAATCGGCGCTTGAGCAGGGCAGTGACTCAACGATTCTGCGTGCATAGGTTGGAGCAATAAGGAAATGCTGCCCCAAATGTTTTTTCGGTATCATTGTCGATTCTATGTATTAATGGCATAATATTGTAGTAAATTTAGTTCATATCCGTAAAAAGCATACAAGGAGTCCCGGGGTGAAATATTTTACAAGTCTCTTTTTCTTTCTGTGCGCCGTTCTTTCGTTTACTTGTAAAGAAAAACCCGCGGAGCAGACACCTGCCCCGCCGGGAACTCAGACCGCCCCACCGGCGAGTGCTCCGTTCGTTCCCTTTATACCCCCTGCAGATTCGTCCATCTCGCCTCAGCGGATGAAAGCGTGGAGCGGTTGCAACCCTCTGCTTGACTCCCTTACGTTCCGGTATGCCGATTCGTTCAAGACCGAAGATCCCACCGCGTTCATGCGCTATCAGGAAGATTTTATTGCCGCACAGAATAAAATCTGTGTACGAGCCGGACTGCCGGGAGGGTACCAGGAGTACAAGTGGATTCTGCAGCATATGGGCATCGAAAAGAACCGCGCGGTGCTGCAGTCGGCAAACGCTCAGACGTTTTGAATCGTACAGACCGCTGTTTAAAAATACAGGCCTCCGCTTGCTGTAATTGCAAATCTTTCTTTTTTGTCAAGCAGATCGAGTATACCTGCGGTATACAGCGCGAACCTGCCGAAGCAGTTGAAGTTCCAATATAACGCCGGCTGCAGAAGCCACTCGGTCCCCGGACCTAAAAACCGTTTCTTTTTAGCGTCGTGAAACCGCGCCGTATCGAGCGGATCTTTCAATTGTGGAACATCGGTGATGGTGCCGCCTCGTACCGAGTGATTATAGGCGAAATGATTGATGCCTATACCCACTTCGTGAAGCGGGTGCACCTGCAGGAGCGCACTGAACACCGCCGCCTGTGAATTGGGTCCTGTCGGCGAGCCGAGGCACCGGTCAAAATGGGTATACCGGTGGCTGCCGCCGCCGAAATGGG
>JAFGNB010000267.1 GCA_016927235.1 Chitinispirillaceae bacterium | reverse complement strand
TGCTTTGCCAGAAGGACGCTTTTCTCTGCGCGGCCCAGGGAATCGATATCGACATTGCCTTTACCAAGCGGCTGGGGGCCGGGTTCTTTGGCGGCGAGGGGTTTATTTTACAGAAATTGAGTGGAGACGGCCTTGCCTTCGTTCACGCCGGCGGCACTATTGTTCAGAAACAGCTTGAAAGCGGTCAGAGCCTCCGTATTGATACCGGATGTATCGTCGCTTTTCAGCCCGCAGTGAGCTATGATATACAGATGGTGAGCGGTTTCAAGAATGCGCTTTTCGGTGGAGAGGGGCTTTTCCTTGCGACGCTGCGCGGTCCCGGTATGATCTTCCTTCAAAGCCTCCCTTTTTCCCGCCTTGCCGACCGCATGCGTGCGGCGCTCGGATCGCAGCGTGGTGAGTCGCGGGGAGCCGCGGGAATCGCCGGTACCGGCGGAATCCTCGGATCGATCCTGAGCGGGGACCGGTGAAAAGCGGGAACGATACCACCCCCCTTCGGCCAAACTCACCCCCTCCCTCTGCAGGCGTAGTAAACGGTAGGGCATTTTACATGCTGATGATATCGAAATGGAGATTCGTCCCCGCTTTGGATAACCCCCGTCGAGGAATCGATGTACAACTCACGCCGGTTTGATCGCCTCGGCCGGACACGCTTCGACACATGCGCCGCAATCGGTACACTTGTCGGCATCGATGATATAAATAGGATCACCTTCGCTGATCGCATCAACGGGACATTCTGGGACACAGGTTCCACAGGCAAGACAGGCATCGGTGATCTTATGGGCCATTTCAAACCTCCTCTGTTAGACTATTCCTCCTACTGGGAAAACAACTATTTTTTAAGGATATCACCGGATTTTCAGTCTCCAATGATATCCGGATCGGTAATATACTTCATTGCGCTTCTAAAAAAATAATTGGATGTTTATAAAGCGGCATCGATAGTCATTCGAAGGCTTTGACGACAGCGTCGCGAAAGCTCTGGTCGGTAAACATGTTATACATGACTACCATGACGGTATTACTGAGGCACTCCGAAATCCCGTCGGAGTCGGTTGCATGAACATAGAGATCGGAGGTTCCTATTATTTGTCCCTCCCAGATCAACATATCTTCATTGGTACGGGCGTTGATTCGCAGTGACGCCGTACCGGTTTGAGTGAAGTCGTCAAAAATTGAAAACTCGGTTATTTCGATTTCAAGCTGCAACGTGCCTTTTTTTTCGTCGCTCCTGATACCTATTACCTGAAATACATTTTCGAATGCCCTCGCACACCATCTGGCCACATTGACTTTTGTTGCTATGGGGACAATGGTATCTCTCACCTTTTGATCCTCATACGCTTTTCCGATCAGTCGGGGATCTTCCCGTACATCATTCACTGATAACAACGTAACCGAAATTGAACCGTACGCCGACAACGGTTCGAGGTCAAGATCGTTTCTGGTCATTGTCGGCTTCCATACAAGTCCTTTTATTCGGGACTTAGCCGGCATTGATTCCGATACAGATTCACCCTTTGTAGTTACCGCTGGTACACACCCTGTTATTATAAAATGCGCAGGGGCGATCAGACCGGCTAATAATATGATTGCTTTCATAGATCCTTCCCATAGATTGGGCAAAAAGTCCGCTTTACGAAAAAAACTGATTACAAAAGACGAGCCCATGTAATTTAATCGCTAAAATATTTTTAATAACAATTTTAATGAAATTATATTTTTTTAAGCCATTTAATGATTAGGTTACAACTAATTAAACAAACAAAAGGCTTCTTGAATAATGGCACGACAATTGCATTTATTCAAATGTGGCAATGAGAATAAGGGGAGTAACATATGATCCCGAAAATAACACCTGATAATATAATTAATCCCGCCTCTTTCGATGTTTCCCGGGTTGAAAAAACGATTCCGTTTCTCGGCGGCCGACCTGATCGGGAATCGCCCATCGGTTCTGATGATATTGTTAATCTGGTTATTGCATGCAATACATGCAGCACGCTGGAAGAGTTTTTTCATCTTACCTGATTCGTTCAGAGGGGTAATGTAACGCCTCTTTACCGTGCTTCTTTGATCTGTGCATCAAGGGAGCGATTTTTTTCAATAAAAGCATCAAGCTGTTTGTTGAGATCGAAGTCTGTTGTTGCATAAGTCCCGTCAGAACGGATTGAAATACGCTGTCCGGCAATGATCGTACGCCACTGATCGAGGGTTACTTCATAGGGACCGGGGACTTCCGTAGGCCCAGGTACCTCATGAGGGGCCTGAGTAATTTTGTTATCGGGGAGGTGCACCCTTTTTTTCCCTTCATCAGAGAGGCCTACCGCCACTTTTCCATCGAATACGGCGACATCCGCCGACAAATCCGGCAGCGACTGCATCTGAAAAACGGTACCGCGGATTGCTGCGACAGCAGTCGGCGTTGCGATGTCAAAATCATGTCCTGATGAGGAGAGCTTTTGCATATTTATCCATACTTTTCCCCTCGGTACTGTCGTTGAAGAAGCGGCATCGTCGCTTTTTTTAATACTGCAGAGGCTGTTTTCCGCCAATCGCATGATCGCGCCCTGGCGGAAAGTGATCTCGACCAGAGACTCTGCATCGCTTTTAAGTTGATCGTTAACCTGCAACGCCATGTTGAGCCGGGCGACTTTCCAGGAAGCCGTGCCGTTTTTCAATACCTGTGCGCTTCCCTCAATGCGTGTTACTTTCGCTGCAGGTTGGGCCGAAACGGTGATCCCCCCGCATACAACGACGGTGATTAAAAGAATACTTTTCATACATGACAGCTCCGTAATAACTATCGTTTGTGCGGTGACTGCAACCGTATCCGGTTGGAATACGGTTGTCGACTGCCCTTCACATCATCCACCGGCGGTCCGACGTTCCCTGTACACCCCGCACCTGAAGATCGAAATCGTCGGGATTACTGGCGTACTGCTTTGCAACCTGCAGTGAAATATACTCATCCTTATAGAGACGTATCAACGACTGGTCGAACGTCTGTGAACCATACTGGCTGAATCCTTCGCCGATTGCCTGCAGAATCATATGCACCTGCTCGGGTTTGAGTATCAATTCTGCGATATTGGAGGTGTTGATGAGGATTTCGGCTGCGGGAACGCGACCGCTCCCGTCTTTACGGGGAAGAAGCCGCAGCGAAATGATCGACACCAAAACGCTCGAGAGAAGGAGGCGGATCTGATCGTGCTGATGGGGCGGAAAAAACGATATGATGCGCGAAATGGTCTCGACGGCATTCATGGTGTGAAGCGTACTCATTACTAAATGCCCCGTATCCGCGGCGCTCAGTGCGGTCTCAATGGTTTCCCGGTCGCGGATCTCGCCGATAAGAATAATGTCGGGGTCCTGCCGGAACGATGCCCGCAGCGCATTTGCAAAGCTGTGCGTATCGGGTCCGATCTCGCGCTGTGCGATGATGCTGCGCTTGTCTCTATAGAGAAATTCGATCGGGTCTTCGATCGTGACGATATTGCAGGGGACATTGTTGTTGATGTGTTCAATCATTGACGCGAGCAGGGTTGATTTGCCGCTGCCGGTGGTACCCGTCACCAGAATGAGGCCCCGCTTGTGCATGGCGATGTCGAGGATGACTTCCGGCAATCCGAGTTCGGTGAATTCCGGAGCCTGCGTTTTTATCGAGCGGATCGCCAGCGAGGGCGTCCCCCGCTGGCGAAACGCATTGATGCGGAACCGGCCCACCTCTTTAAGCCCGAAAGCGAAATCGAGTTCGTTCTTGTTGAAAAACGTTTCGTATTGCTCGGGCTTCATGAGTGTTCTGAGTACCTGGTCCATCTCTTCGACGGTAATCCGGTCGGTTTGTAATTTGAAGAGATCTCCGTTTACCCGCAGAACGGGGTTTACTCCAACCCGCAGGTGCAGATCGGAAGCACCCTTCTCAATCATTAATTTCAAGAGGGTATTGATGGCAATCATATTTCCAGGAGCCCCCGTGGCGAATGCGTCAATAAACGGACGCCGTCCCCTTGCAGTACCGCCATATCCTCGATACGGATGCCGCCGAAGCCAGGGAGGTAAATGCCCGGTTCGATCGTTATCACCGCATTGGCAGGCACCTTAAGCGAGACCCGGGCGCTGATTCGGGGTGCTTCATGGACCCGTCGCCCGATTCCATGACCAAGTGCGTGACCGAACCGTTCGCCGTATCCTGCATCGCTTATCGGATCTCTCGCCAGCGCATCAATTGCCCGGGCATCCATGGCGGCGCGCGCTTCCCGACAAGCCTTTTGCTGAGCGTCATGAACGATCCGATAGAGCTCGCGCTGCCTGCGGTTCGCTTTTCCAAAAACAACCGTTCTGGTCATGTCGGAGGCAAAGCCGTCAACCATACAGCCGAAGTCGACGAGGATGAATTGGCCCCGTTTCAACCCGGCATGCCCCGGTCTGCCGTGAGGAAGCGCCGAACGTGCTCCGAAAAGGGCGATGGGATCAAATGATGGTTTCTCCGAGCCGAGATCGCTGCAGTGTTGTTCCAGCTGCCGTACAAGGTCGTGCTCGGTTATACCCGGGCGGATGTCGGCCAGAAGCCGTTTAAACGCTGCATCTCCGATCCGTGCAGCCCGCTCCATTGCCGCGATTTCCATCGGCAGCCGCACCATCAACACCTCAGTGATTGCTGCGCCGCAACCGACGAAACGGACTCCGCGCGCCGATTTTTTCAATGTAGTCAGGTCGTCAATTGTCATCCGGTCGGATTGAAAACCCACGGTATCACCAGGAGTAATACAAGCCGCCACTGCTTCGATTATCGATGAAGTAACCGGTTTATAACTCCATTCCGCATGCCGCCTGCAGAAACAGAGAGCTTCGGTCTGATATCTAAAATCGGTGAAAAGCCGGTTTTTTTTCCTGCTGACCAGCAGTGCTGCATGCGATGAGGAGAATCCGCTGATATATGCGATGTCGATCGTATCAGTGATGAGAATGGAAGAAAACGATCCTTTCGAACATAATCGGTGCAAAGCCGCCATTCGGCTTGGTGCAGCGGCCCCCTTACGGTTTCCGCTTGCGAGCTTTTCGAGCGGCATATTTAACCTGTTTTTTAAGGTGTACTCCCGCAAGCGGCCGGGTATCGTCTTTTTTATCCGATGAAGATCTGGCGCTGCCCGCCGCGTCCCTGGTGCGCCGGTGCGTCCGACCGCTTCGACGTCCCGGTTCAACAACCGGTTGATGCGAAGCGCCCCGTTCGATTTCCGATTGTATCTCACGCACCCGCGCAGCCAGCAGTTCATTGTCCGGCTCACGTTCAACGAGACGCCGGTAAAGCCGCAGTGCCAGTTGACATTGTCCCTGCTGATAGTAGATATCGGCGAGCGTGGGCGTTACGACGTGGTCGGGAATGTTGAACGGATCATCGCGACCGTCGGGCGGCGTCGCTTGGGGCGCTGCATCCTCTTCGGCTCCGGGCGATGTTGCCGCCGGTTCACACTCCTCGTAAAGTTCAACTTCCGGCAGTATACCGGTATCCGGCGGCGGAGCCGTTTTTCCGCCCCCCAACGACGGCTCCGCATCACCCAACCGGCCGGACGGCGCATCGACGCTCGCAGCGGCTTCGATTTCCGAAGCTGCATTGAACTCCACTTCGGCAATATGTTCCGGCAACTCGGCGGGTATTCCCTGTGATGCATCTTCGCCGGCTATCGTATAGAATTCAGACACCTGTTCCATTACCTCGTTCTGATCATCATCCGGGAGTAAGGCGCTCTCCTGCGACAGATTCATCAGATTCGGTGCAGGAAACAGATCGTCCAACCGCTCCTTGACATCCATTCCGGAAATAACCGGAGGTCCGTCGATCTGCTCTTCCATGGTGGGATGGGTCGGCGGGGCGGAATCCGGTTCGTCGACAGGTTTAACCTCGAAAAATCCTTCATCAACGGCCGCATCGGATGCAACCTGAAGTTCGTCTCTTGTTATTTGCATTGTCTCGATGAGAGCGGCTTCCTCTTCATCCTCTTCATTTAACGGAGCTGCGACGATCGACGGCTCACCGTCAACGCCGACGTCATTTTGTTCCCGTTCTTCAGCATGCTGATCGCTTGCACCACGTTCGGTGGCCGCCTCATCGTGAAAAAGCAGGTCAAGCTGTTCCACCACATCCTCACCGCTGGGCGCTATTTCGATGACGTCAGTGTTGTCGCTCAGCACTTTATCGGTGACCGGCACATCGTCGATAAGATCCGCCGCAACGTTGTCCTGCTCTCCTGAAACCCCGGAAACAGGTGAGACGTCATCGCCTTCATTGACATCTAATATAAGCCCGGGTGTACGCTCGTTTTCAGTGTCGGTTTCAAACTCAAACGTACCGGTATGGTCGAGCACAAGGTCCGAAGGGATTCCCTCATTATTCATCAGGTCCTGGCCTTCAGGTTCAAACTGTTCTGTCGTTACTTCAAAACCGGTACTTCCAAGGGGTTCTTCGATGGATAGATCGAACGATTGTTTATCCGCATTGAGCGTTGGTTCTTCGACCGGCGGTTCATCCAATCGGCCTTCTCCCTCATCGTCAGCAGCTACATGGTCCCGGCTATCAGTGGAAACGGGCTCAAAATGTTCAAATGCATCGGAGGATAAACGATCCACAGAAGAACTGCGCTCCTGCGGTGCAGGTTGCCCTCCCACAACGCTATCAGCGGTGGATTCCTCTTCAATAAATTGGACATCCTGATCGGAAGGATTGAGCATTTGCTCAAAAAGCTTGCTGTCAAATTGCATGGTCTCCGCAAAATCGGACGAAACCATATCCGGTTCAAAAACCGACTCTTCCGATGGTACCCCGGCTGTTTCTTCAGCGGTCGCCTCGGGTGCAAACAGCTCCTCTGCAGTCTGCATTACCGAGCCGGATGATTCCTCCAAGACAATTTCATCGTGTGGGGTTTGTAACTCATCGTCTGCGAAGGCCAGGGAAAAGTCGGGCTCCTGTGTATGCAGTCCGTTTTGTGGGCTTTCTTCGGAAGCTCCTGCGACAGGAGCTTCAAACAACGCCTCAATACGATCGGAAACATCGGTGCCCGCCACCTGATCCGCTGTATCAGATGCCGCCTCTCCGGTAAACTCGGCGACCTCGTCACTCCGGTCGACTATCTCACTCTCTTGAGGAGACGGCGGCTCCGAAACAGTATAAAGCTCTTCACTCCAGTCGGAAGCATCAGTACCCGCTCCTTCTTCCTCTGTTTGGGAAATCCCCTCCCGAAGGGGGGTGAGAGATTCCATTAAAAAATCACTCGTCTCTCCTACTTCAGGAAAATCGTCAAGCTGCAGATCCGGTTCTTCGGCTGCTTCAGGTGGCGCTGCCATCCCGTCATCACTCGACTCAATCGCGTTTAGGGGTTCATCGCTTCCTAAAAGTTCTTCAACATTGTCTTCAGGAGTCTGAACCGGAAGATCGGTAAGTGCGGAAGGCGTTCCGGTCGTTTCTTGATTTCCTGCCGCCTGATCGTCAACCGGTGCAAGGAAAGCAGCGTCATCCGGTTGTCCGGCCTTCTGCTCACCAAACCCGACGGAATCAACCGTGGAAAAATCATCCGCATCCGGCATCACTTCTTTTACTTTCGCTGGCTGATCGGAAAACAGCTCCTCAATGCGATCGGAGACATCGGCACCCGATACATCGTCAGCTTCCATCGAGGCATCCTGTGACACCACGTCCGGTTCGATACCGGTCTGGGGAAACAGCGGAGCGGCATCCGCCACAGCTTCGATGCCCTCCCCACTATCGGTACTCTCTTCCGGCACTGCATCGGACCGGTTGTCGACCATATCGTGCAGTGGTTCCCGTGTACGCCGGTCGATTTGTACCGTTTCAACCGATATATCCGAAAGGTCGAAATCCTGACTTGACAGTCCGGTTTCAGGGGCATCATCGGTCCTTTGCTCCGGCATCCGGTTGAAATCAGTCATGTCGGTCAACGTTTCCGGTATCCCCCCGTCATCACGACCGGCGTCCTCAACTGCAGAAAAGGGCGCCTCACCGTAACCCTGTTCCGGTGTGACTTCAGGGGCGGGTGTTCCCGGCTGCTCGCCGAACAAAATCGACATGCGATCTGCAATGTCGGCGCCGGAAACCCCGGTGGACTGTTCTGAATCGTCCGCTGGCGCGCTTTCCTGAAGAAAATCGGTACCGACGGTCGGCAACGGGGCTGGTTCATTCTCATTGCCTTCAACGACCGTATAATCCATCACTTCGGGCGGTGTTGCTTCAACGGAGGAAAGCATCCCGCCGCCGGCAGCCGGTGAAATTGCATCCGTACTGAGGGAAGGGGATTGCAGACCGAGAATGGTGAAGATATCCTTTTCGACCGGGGAGGCCTGGTACTGTGAACAAAGGCGCTTAAGCGTCGGGTTGACAGGGTCCATTTTCAGCAGCAGTGCGTACAGGTCGCCCGCCCGCTGTTCCATTCCCTGCTGAACGAAGATATCGGCAAGCATTTTAATCGCCATCTGATTGCGCCGGTCGGCGGCGCACACCATGGAAAATGCTTCTATCGCCTCGCGGTATTTCTGTTGTTCGAGATAACAGCGACCAAGCAGAATTCGGCCTGTAGAATAGTAAGGATAATTGTTCAAGCCGTTGACACAGAGTTCGATTGCCTGTCCGATATTCCCCTCTTTTCGGTATGCATCGGCCAGACGGGCGAATAGAAGAGAATCCGGCCGGTTTTTCAAAACGGCGGCAAGAAGCCTGGTCCCTTTTTCACCTGAATAGGACGCCATGATATACCTCCCGTAATTACAAGCTTATCACAGGAACCGAAAAAGATCAAGCATTGCAGCGCACGGTAATGCTGCTCCTGCTTTACATGCCGATTATTTCGACCGGACACGGTCGATCAGCAATGACGTCGAATAACCATGTGCAAAGGGAACGATGACGACCCTGCCGCCGTGTTTTTCGACCACTTCCGTTTCAGGAAGCCCTTCAGGGCGATAATCGCCTCCCTTTACATGAATATCGGGCTGTAATATTTCCAAAAAAGCGCACGGATCATCCTCAGGAAAAATAAAAGCATAGTCGACTACTTTAAGGGCGGCGACGAGCAGAACACGGTCGTGTTCTTTCTGTATGGGGCGTGAGGGACCTTTGAGCCGCGAGACACTTTCATCTGAGTTAATGCCCACCACCAGTAAGTCTCCCTCCATTGCCGCATCGTGCAGGTAGTTAATATGTCCGGCGTGCAATAAATCAAAACAGCCGTTGGTGGTTACCAGGGTTTTCCCTGTTTTCCTGAGCGGTGCAACAATCTTTCGAACCTCGTGAACATCCATGGCTTTTTGTGAAACGGTTATTTTCATTGTTTTAATCTTCATAAAAAAGGTAGTTGCTCCTTTCTTAAAATAATTAATTAATGATTATCATGCAGAAATGAAGCGAAAAAGATTAAAGTTTTAAATTCGCATGCCGATATAACAAATAAGGATTTTAACAGGCAAATTTGCAAGGGGGAAAAAATAATTCAAGTGCCCCGCCTGGAAATCCGAAAATAGCAGTAGGCGGCACGTGGCTGCCGGTTCAAGGGAATGAATCTAAAACAACACCAACAAGGATGTTGGCATGAGAATCAATAACAACATATCGGCAATGACCACCCGCAATTCGCTTTTTACAGTGAACCGGGACCTCAGTAAAACCCTTCAGAAACTTTCAACCGGACTCAGGATCAACAGCGCGGCGGATGACGCCGCAGGGCTGGGGATATCGGAAAACCTCAGAACGCAGGTGCGCGGTATGGGACAGGCACTGCGCAATACGCAGGATGCGATTGCGTTACTGACCATCGCCGACGGCGCCCTTAACGAACAGGCAGCCGTGATGCAGCGGATGCGCGAGCTTGTCATTCAGGCGAAAAACGATACCTATACCCAAACCGAGCGGGACTATATGGGTCGGGAGTTCAGCCAGCTTATGTCGGAGCTTGACCGGATTGCCGCTGCCACAACGTATAATGGAATGACGCTGTTTGCAATTCCCGAGCAGAGCGGCAACAATACCAACGGAATTTATGCCAGCAACTCTGTAAACGAACCGCCTGAAACCGCCCATAAAGTTATCCAGGGAAATGTTTTGCCCAACGGCGGACCGCTCGGTGATGCCAATGACGAGGGCAGCAGCCATCATTTCAATATGATGATCGGCCAGAATTATACTGCAGCCGATGCCGCCGCATTTGTTTCAACCAGCAACCGCAATTATTACCAACCCGATGCTGAAAATATGCTTACCATCGCCCTTGCGCAGATGGACAGCAATACGCTTTTCCATTTGTATCCGCAGAGCGCGATTCCCGATCTCCTTGACGGAGACGGGTATTTCGGCGACTTCTCGTGGGATCCTGTCACGGACGGCGGCGACATAATGATCAATGCGGCATACGGCGGAACCGCAACGGTCGGAAACAAACTCGATCTGATTCTCAAGCTGATCGACGGCGGACAGGGTATCGACGCCGGAGTGAAGGCTACCTTGATGATGGACGCCGACAACCCGACCGGCCTTGACCGTATCAACAAGATGCGGGCGAATATCGGTGCGATGATCAATCGGCTTGAACACACGGTGAATAATCTCATGAATCAGGAAACCAACACCCAGGCAGCGGAAACGGTCATTCGCGATGCCGATTTTGCCGCGGAAACGGCGGCATACACCAGGTCGCATATACTTTCGCAATCGTCCACCGCAATGCTGGCACAGGCAAATACCCTTCCTCATGTAGTGATGCAATTGTTGCGATAGCACCGTCGTCCCAGTTTTACCGTTGTCATCCTCGACCGATTAAGGTATCTTCTATCCGGACTCTTCCGGATACCGATACCCATGATATACGTAACTGTCGGGAACCTTACCGTATCGCTTGATCTTCCCGCATCGCGGCGGGAGGGTATATGCAAGCATCTTTCCCCGTTTATTTCTTTCTCGGCGGCTCCATCGGCGGCCTCATTTGTCGTCGAGCCTGCGGATGCCGTTTTTTCACTTGACGGTACGGTCAAGCGAGGCATGCTGTATTATCGTGAGTACACCCCCCGTATTTTCGAACTGCTCACTGAAAAGTTCAGGCTTCATATCGACCTCGACGGTAAAGTCTCCGTTCTGCACCTTGTGCCCTCACCGGCGGACCACTCTTCGATTGTATACAATGCCATTAAATGGTTCGTGACATTTATGGTGATTGATGAGGGCGGAGTGCCGCTGCACGCTTCGCTGGTTGCCGACGGAGGGGACGGCATGCTTTTCAGCGGTCCGTCGGGGTCGGGGAAAAGCACTATTGCACGACTTCTTACCGAAGAGCCGACGCCCCTGCAGCGGGGAAGCGACGAACTGAACTGCATTTTCAGGGAGTCGGGTGAACTCCGGGTGGCACCGACGCCATTCGTCTCTTCGGGCCTTAAAGGCCGGTTCACCGTGTCGAAGGATCTTAAAAGAATCTATTTCCTCCGCCATGCTTTACAACGCCACTCGATCGAAACGTTGGAGGTGAGGCGCTCTTTTTATCATTTACTGAAAAACAGCTATGCTCTGGCGGGGCCCGGCGTTCTTGTTGAGAAGCTTTTTTCCAGTCTTCAAGCCGTTGCCGCTTCGATACCGTGCGGTATATTATCTTTTAAAAACGACCCGTCGGTCGGGGCGTTTATCAGTCAAATTACCACCGCCAGAGGCGGTGGCTTGTTTTGGGGGCGGGCGGAGCCCGCAACAAAACAAGACGAGCAGTATTGCTCGCAT
>JAFGNB010000266.1 GCA_016927235.1 Chitinispirillaceae bacterium | reverse complement strand
GCGCTTCCGGGGGAGAGTGGTCGTCGCCGACCGGGTTGTCGCGCGACACGGTACGCACGGGGGCTGCATTCCGGCAGGTGGTGTCGTTTTTCGAGGTGGAGAAGAAAAACGACACCGTAACGGCGTTCAACGGCACGGTGGTGCTGTGGAAGGACAGCACCTATACCGCCACAACGGAGACCGTCGATACGCTTGAGGTGTATGATTTTGAGTTGCCCGAAGGGTTCACCGTCGTAGGCAGATCGTTCGGTTTTCTGAAAGCCACACCGGTGCTTCCCTTTTTTATCGGCATCAGGGTCGATTCGCTGCCCGGGGATGCGTCGATCGGGGAGGTGCGTCTTTACCGTATCGACGACGGAGCCGTGACGGTGGAGTATGCAACGCTCATCGATTCGGCCGGGGAGATGGTCTATGTGAAAACGGATAATCTCCGGCAGCCGTTTATCGCGATGATCGACCACGAGCGACCGCTGGTGAGTTTTGTAAAACCGATCGATTCGCTCGCCTATGTCGACCGGGACCTCATCGACAGCGTGAGCATTTCCGATAATGTTTCCAATGCCCGGTGGGAATACCGCTACAGCACGGGCGACGAAATACCCGCGCCGCGCGACAGCGGGGAACTCAGCGACACGGCAGCAGTGCACCGGCTGGCCATTTCGAAAACCTCCAATGTGATCAGTTCCGAATACGGCGTGCGTGCGCTGCTTATCGTGAGTGACGGGGTTCGCCGCGACACCGTGGATCTGTCGCGCTCGGTGTTCCGCGAGCAGTCGGATGCGATGACGACCGTGGGCAACGTGTGGCACCCGGTGTACCCGACATCACGGCTCTATCATCACGATCCCGAGTCGCTGATCGTCGCGCCGATCGATCAAGAGGGAGGCTACGATCAGCGCACCATGCGTCTGTTCCGGTGGGTGGAGACGGATGAGAACAGCGGCAATGACAGTGACAAATGGGTTGAATACGACCCGGACGATGAGAGCAGGCGGTCGCTTTTTTCCGTGGTTGCGGGGAGGCTGCTCTGGCTCAAGACGCGCGAGAACAAACCGTTGCATCTCGGTCCCGGCCGGACGTTCCCTTTCACGGACACCTTCGCCGTGGAGCTTGCTTCCCGTCAGTTCACCGATCTGGGTATGCCCTTTCGAATCGGGGTGCGGATCGGGGATATTCTGGCTGCCAGCGGCGCTGCGGCCGACAGCGTGCAGTTTTACCGCTGGTCGCGTGACAGCGTCACCAGCCGTTACAGCACGCGGCAGCTGTATATAGTTGCCATGCCCGATAAAAACGACCCGTCCACCGAGCTGAAATACCGGGAGCGGGGCGGGTACAGTCTCTATAATCCCTACGATACCGCCGTGGTGCTGCGGATCCCCCCCACCCTCGGCAGTGCGGATAATAATGGGCAGTATCAGAGTAAAAAGGCGAAGGAGTCCTGCTGGAGCGCGAAATTCATTGCGACCGCGGGGTATGGTTCCGATCTTCCGGCAGTGTACTTCGGCTACGCTCCGGGGCTTGGCAGGGAGGCGTTTGCCGTATCGCCGAGCTTCGAGCCGGTGCGGCTCTTCGTTTTCGACCGAACCAGCGGCAAGAAGTACGGCCACTCCATTACCGGCGATGCGGCGGGCGGCCTTGCGGGGGAGCTGCTTATCGCCAATTCATCCGATTCGATGGAGCTGATAACATACCGGTTCGAAACGGTGGGAGCGTTTCCGGAAGATTATTCGGTGCGGCTCTTCGATGCGGCCTCGGGGCGCTCTCTGACGGAGGGGACCATCGGCCTCGAACCCCGTTCGTCCCTTTCCCGATGGGTTATCGTTGGCGACAAGGGGTGGCATGAGCGGTTTGCCGCCGGGGCGGGGGAGTTCCACTACGGGCTTGACCGGATCTATCCGAATCCGGCGCGTTCACGAGTCGCCATCAGATATTCGGTTCCCCTGGGAGCGCGGGAACGGTTGCATATCGCCGTGTTCACCATTATGGGCCGTAAAGTCTGGGAGCGGCGGATCGACCGGCTCCTTTCGGCGGGAAATCATCTGATCGTCTGGAACGGGGAGGATCTGCGCCGCGGCAGTGTCGGCCCCGGGCTGTATCTGGTGAGACTTACGGTAATCGACAAAAAAGATAAAACGCTGCGCCGGTTCGAACGGACCCTCGCTTACCTTCCCTGATATGCCGCCTCCCTGTCATAGGTGTCACACCCATAGTGTTCGCTTCACGGGTGCTTATAATTACTCGATATCGGCCGAATACATGACAGTGCCGGAGATGTCACTACCATTCCTACCAGCTCCGCATCCTGCTTCGGCACCTCGACGATTCTCCTTATTCCTTGTTCCTTCACTACCGTATGCAGCCTCCCGGTGCTGATCGTCCGTTCAATGACGGCGGTCTCTTCAGCACTTTTTAGGGCGGTTTTCATCAGATTAATCAACCTCGCCAGCCGGAAGGCGGTGATAAGCGTTTCAGTTGTCAAATGCCTGCTCCACGGATACGCCGATGCACCGGTGCAGACCTGCGGCAATAGCTTCTCGAATATCGTTCGGTCTTCGAATCCCGGTATTCCCGGAACCGGGTAGAAAAGCGAAAGCCCGATAATGGTCGCACGGGGCAGCAGGAAGCGCAGGTTTTCCGCAATCGAATCTTTCGTCTCATCGGGAAATCCGCAGATAACATACGTGACAACCGGTATACCGCGTCGTTCCGCGCAATCAAGAAGCCGGTCGTATCGGTCAATGCGAGCGGTTCGTTCCGCACGTTCGCGTACCTCCCGCGCAACCGAGCCAAGGGTAAAATTGAATTGTCTGAATCCCGCATCGATCAATTCACCGCACCGTTCCGGCGTCAGCAAACGGTAGTCAAGACCGTTTTCGGCGGAGAAACGGATACTCGGGAAGGCTTCTTTACCGCGGACAAGTAGTGCCATGAAAAAAGGTGTGTCGCAGAGCAGGTTATCGTCTTCGAAATTGAAATGCACCTCTTTGGAGCCCTTTGGACGCGGGAGTTTTTTGAGACGCGCATCGAAAAGCTCCATAGTGCAGCGCCGAAAGCTTCGTCCGTGAACAAGGTGGTTTGCGCAGAAGCGGCATTGTTCGGGGCAGCCGCGGGAGAGTGATGCGGAATAGATAATGCGGGAGGGGGTCTCGGCGTTTTTTTTCACAACCGGCAGGATGGTGTCGTCATACGTGATTTGGCCGGAAGGATTGCACCTCCGCAGCTGCCCTTTTTTCCATCCGAGTCCCGGTACTGATTCCGGAGACCGGCAATCATCAAGGAAATAATCGAGAAATCGTGGCAGGTTTATTTCCGCTTCCCCGCTTATGATATGATCAATCGCCGCTTCGCGAAGAAAATAATCCGGATAGACGGACACTCCTGCCCCTCCGGCAACGACGGTGGTGTACGACAGACACTTTTTTATCCGTTTCGCCAGTTCGATCACGGGGCTGCTGTAACACCAGGCAAAGCAGCCGATGAAACAAATTGCCGGCTCGAAAATGCAGATTTTCTCAATGATTTCATGGTATGATTTGCCGAAATGGCTAAATCGGGAAAAAAAAGAGCATTTTCCGGTTTCCCGCGGGAGAAGGTGGGGTTTGAGATAGGAAAGATCGCGCGGAAGAGGGAGCGGTTTTTCCCTGAGAGGCGTTTCCATGGCATCAATGAGCAGAACGTCGAAATGTGCTTTTTCCAGGATTTGCAGGACAATACTTATTCCAAGCGACGACATACGATGCGGAGTAATATAAAAATCCTCGATCGGGGGAATGATAACGGTTGCCCGTTTAAGTGATTTTTTAGAGGCCGGCATGAGTTCCTGCATCAGAGAGCATAAAAAGAATGCGCCGGCATTGCACCGGCGCCTTCCGCTTCACCCAAATTGCTGCAAGAGGGCCTTGCAGGTAGGAATAGAATTGCT
>JAFGNB010000265.1 GCA_016927235.1 Chitinispirillaceae bacterium | reverse complement strand
GAAGTCATGCGCCACGCCGGCCGCGAGCTGACCGATCATGGCAAGCCGGTCGGCTCGCATGACCTCCTGCTGAGCCTGATCCATTAATTTCCGGTCCCGCTCTTTGATGGATGCAATCATCCGGTTGAATTCATTGCCGAGGGCGGCGATCTCCTCGGGGGCGTTGTGAAGATCGACCTTCTGGTCGTAATTTCCTTTCGCGATTTTTGCCGTTGTCAAAAGCAGTGATTTAATCGGGTGCATTATCCTGCCCGCAAGCCACTGCGATATGGAGATGGAAAGCAGCAAAGCGCCAAAGGTTATTGCTATGAAAATGAAAAGGGCCCGCCTCTGGGTTCCCCATATTTTTTCCTCCAGGATTCCCACACCGAGTATGCCGATGGCCTCGCCCGAAATGTTCCTGATCGGGCCGTATGCCACGCGGTACGGGTGTCCGGCGACGACGACTTTACGGTTGACGACCGTGTCTCCCGCCAGAATTTCTCCGTAAATGTCGGCCGGAAGTTTCGTTCCTATGCTGCTGAAATCGCGGTTGCTCCGGATGTTGGTGGAGATCCGCTCGTCGTGCATGAAAATGGTGGAGACGCAAATTTCGCGGCGGTTGTATTCTTCCCTCTCGTAAATCAGATCGACTATTTTATCGACCACGGCGAAATTGCCGTTGAGTAATTTCCCTCCATAAATAACGCCGCACAGGCCGCCGTTTTCATCGAGTACCGGCGCCGCACCGACGATCGCCATCCCATCGGTCGATTGGACGGTATTGTCGCCGTCGCTGTATTTTGCGACGGCGGAAACCAGCGCCTCCCCTTCGGTCAGCAGCTCATTTCCCGTAAATATCTCGGTCGAGCCGGTCGCTTTTCTCTTCTGCAATGCACGTCGGACCACTGCGTCGGTCGCATGGACGGACATGGTGACTCCCGGGTTTCTTCCGCGGACGATCAGTTTTCCGGAGGTATCGGCGATGTTGAGAAAATCGAGCGACTCGGTATCCCTAATTTTTTCAAGCCGGGCCGCAAGCCGGAGCGTCGGTCCGCCGCCGGCGTACTCTTTGATTCCTTCAACAAGAAAAAACCGCGACGAGGTCAGCCGAATGACGGTAATGATATCCTGTTCGGCGTCATTGTACACCTGAAACGCCGCATTCAAATCAAGTCTGCCCTTCTGTTTCGGAACGATGTTCTCTCCGATGAATCGTACGCCCACTATCGCGGTAATAATGCCGGTAAGAAGGATCACTATAATAAAACTCGCAAGCATTTTATTCTTCAGGGAGTTGTTGCTCATTATTGAAAGATTCCTCACAGAATCGAAATTGCGCTTACCTTTATTTTGACCTTTTTACCAAACAGGCGATCATCATGAAGAATATAAATCGGCGGCAATTGTGTGACAACCACTTCCCGCAGCACGACAACGGCTCACCAGAGGCCTTCCGCGTCAATTTAGTGCCATACAACCTGTATTTTTCTTTACTCCGGATTATTCATCTATTTCCATTAACAATCACCTCTCGTCTCGCTACTGCCCGCTCATTGAGTGTTCCGTGGAGCGGAACGTATCACAATGCGCGGGCCACTCGACGAACAATATGGCGTAAATGATAAACGTGAATAGCGGCGGAAATCGACCGAATATTCAATCGATCCGAATGCTTTCCAGTTTTCATCGGATCTGGTGCAATTGTAACCTGTCAAACTGTTGTCGATAGCGTCGGAAGCGGTATATCAGTCAAGTGGTGCCTGCGGTTCAGCTGCCGGCCTAGTCACCCTCGTCGGACGGCAGAGAACAGGAATCGTCGTCACGATCCTTTTCAGTATATTCTTCGTTGTCGTTCAGTTGAACGATTGTTTCTTCAATAATGGAATCGGCATGCATCTCAAGATATTCACAGACGTCATCGGCGTCGGCGTTACGGTTTTCGTTTAAAAAATCAACAACCGCCATTCCCGCCGACATAATAATATTATGGACGAGGTTTTCATCGTATAATCGGCAATGCATGCTTCCCATGAATACCCCTTAGGACGGGAAAATAGTGCAATACAGCATCAATTATACCCTCCTATGGCCGTAAGGTCAATGCATTCTCGTGATGCCTGAGCGATCTCTCGATACGCTTTGTATCTGACGACCGATATATGCCCGCTCAGTGTATCGGTGAAAAGCGTCGGGATACTCAAGTTGATGTCGTATGAGTGCTTTGTCAAAGCGCGTGTTGTTTAAATTTGAGATTATGTTCCATAATTGAACGTGGCCTTTCGTAAAAAATTTGCCGCATCTGTCGATAGAGACCTATTTTTGCTATTTCATTCTGGTATAGAAGTTGCGTTATATATCGAATTTTGGCAAACCACTCTTTATTTGTACTTATTAACTAACTTCAACTAATTTAGGAGGGTTTTTATGAATATCAAACCGCTTGAAGACCGGGTCATCCTCAAACCGATGGAAGCCGATGAGAAGACTTCAGGAGGAATCATCATTCCCGATAATGCCAAAGAAAAGCCTCAAAAAGGTGAGGTGATCGCCGTTGGACCGGGCAAAGTAAGCGACAAAGGTCAGAAGATCACGATGACCTTGAAAAAAGGCGACAAGGTACTGTACGGCAAGTACAGCGGCACCGAGGTCACCGTCGATGGAACCGACTATCTTATTGTTCGGGAAAGCGATGTATTGGCGATTTTATAGTTCATCGAATTCATAACATTAACAATTATTTATAAGTAAACGAAAGGGGAAAGAGGTATGGCTGCAAAGATGGTTGCGTTTGATATGTCGGCACGGGAGAAACTGCTCAAGGGAATCGATACACTGGCCAATGCGGTAAAGGTAACACTCGGTCCTCGCGGACGGAATGTCGTTATCGAGAAAAGCTGGGGTTCTCCAACGGTCACCAAAGACGGCGTCACGGTCGCGAAAGAGGTTGAACTGGAGGATAAATTCGAAAATATGGGAGCCAAACTGGTTAAAGAGGTAGCGTCAAAGACTTCCGATGTGGCCGGTGACGGAACAACCACCGCCACGGTCCTTGCGCAGATAATTGCCCATCTCGGGAGTAAAAATGTTACGGCCGGAGCGGATCCGATGGCATTGAAACGCGGTATCGAAAAAGCGGTAAAGTCGGTCGTTGAACAACTTAAAAAGGACTCCCGTCCGGTCAAGGGGAAAAAAGAGATCGCTCAGGTCGGAGCGATTTCCGCCAATAATGATCAGACGATCGGCGATCTGCTCGCCGACGCCATGGAGAAGGTCGGCAAGGACGGCGTCATTACCGTGGAAGAGGCGAAGTCGATGGACACCGCGCTCGAAGTAGTTGAAGGCATGCAGTTCGATCGCGGTTATGTGTCACCCTATTTTGTCACCAACTCGGAAACAATGGAGTGCATCCTCGATGAACCGGTGATACTCATTCACGACAAAAAAATCAGTGCAATGAAAGACCTGCTTCCGCTTCTGGAAAAAGTCGCCCAGATGGGCAAGAGTTTCCTCATTATCGCCGAAGAGGTTGAAGGTGAAGCGCTGGCGACCCTGGTGGTCAATAAACTACGCGGTACCCTCAAGGTGGCTACCGTGAAGGCGCCCGGCTTCGGCGACCGCCGCAAGGCGATGCTCGAAGATATCGCCGTCCTTACCGGCGGAATCGTGATTTCCGAGGAGGCGGGATTCAAACTCGAAAATACGACGTTGGATTCCCTTGGAAAGGCGAAGCGGGTGGTCATCGATAAAGACAACACCACCATTGTCGAGGGTGCAGGAAAGACCGAGGACATCAAGGGACGGATCGGTGTCATACGTAAGCAGATCGATGAAACGACCTCCGATTACGACCGTGAGAAACTGCAGGAACGTCTGGCGAAGCTCGCCGGAGGTGTGGCGGTCCTCAAGATCGGCGCCGCCACTGAAACGGAAATGAAGGAGAAAAAGGCGCGCGTTGAGGACGCGCTGCATGCGACGCGCGCCGCCGTCGACGAAGGAGTGGTCGCGGGAGGAGGTGTCTCCCTGCTGCGTGCCGCGACGGCGCTCGACAAGCTGAAGCTGGAAGGAGATGAAGCGATCGGCGTCGACATCATCCGTCGCGCATGTGAAGAGCCGCTGCGGCTGATCGTGAGCAACGCCGGCCAAGAGGCATCGGTGATCGTCAATGAGATTAAAAATAAGAAGGGAGCATACGGGTTTAACGCCTATACCGATAAATTCGAAGATCTCATTGAATCAGGGGTTATCGATCCGACGAAAGTGACGCGTAACGCTCTGGAGAACGCCTCGAGCATCGCCGGGCTGGTATTGACAACCGAATGTATCGTTACCGATATACCGGAGAAAAAAGAAAAGGCGCCGGCGGGTGGCGGAGGTATGCCCGGCGGCGGGATGGATGATTACTGATATAATGCGCACAGCGCATTAACGACAGGAGGGAAACGGTCACAGGATCGTTTCCCCTGTTTTTTGGTTGCGAATATTCCCTGTTTTTTCCATTGAAATCCCTTTCAATTCAAGCTCAACCCACAATTTGTTCTCAAGAATGAAAATAGTTCTTTGAATTGTTCATGGCACAACCTATCTTTCATATCGTTTACAATGGTCCCGCTAAGGGGACCGGTGATGTATAATTTTTATTAAAAGAGGTTTTGCAGTATGCCAACAGGTGTTGTTAAGTGGTTCAATGAGGCCAAAGGTTACGGATTCATTTCTCCGGATGATGGATCCCGCGATGTGTTCGTCCATTTTTCCGCTATTCAGTCGAATGGCTTCAAGAAGCTCGAGGAAGGACAGAAGGTACAATTTGAAGTCGTTGACGGCGCAAAAGGTCCCAATGCTCAAAATGTCGTTCCAACGTAAAAACCTTTGATCTGAGATATCGGTAAAAGGCCTGCGAGTGAAGCGGGCCTTTTTTATTGGTGCGCCGGGTGCAATTATCTCGTTCAGTTGTTCCGCTGCAACGGTTTGTACCTGACGCGCCTCGGCTGATCGGCATCAATTCCAAGACGCACGCGGCGGGCTTCCTCGTACGAAGCATAATTGCCTTCATGCCAGACGACGCAGCTGTTGCCCTCGAATGCCAGTATGTGCGTTGCAATACGGTCGAGGAACCAGCGATCGTGACTGACGACCACCACACAGCCGGAGAAATCGGTGATCGCCTGTTCGAGCGCCTGCAATGTTTCGACATCGAGATCATTGGTCGGTTCGTCGAGCAAGAGAAGGTTACCGCCGTGCTGAAGCAGTTTCGCAAGGTGCACACGGTTTCTCTCACCGCCCGAAAGTTCGGCGACGGGTTTCTGCTGGTCTGAGCCGGTGAAATTGAACCTGCCGACATATGCTCGTGCGTTAATTTCGGTTTTACCGAAAATGACAGTTTCGCTGCCGCCGGTTATCTCCTCGAATACGGTTTTTGTACCATCGAGCGCGTCGCGGGTCTGATCGACATAGCTCAACATGACGGTTTCGCCGATGGTAAGGGTACCGGCGTCGGGTTTTTCCTGGCCGGTAATGAGCCGTAAAAGCGTGGTTTTTCCGGTGCCGTTCGCACCGATAATGCCGACGATACCGGCGCGCGGAAGCGAGAAGTCGAGGTTCTCGAAGAGCAGGCGTTCGCCGTATGCTTTTGTCAATTTCTCGGCGATAATAACGACATCTCCCAGGCGCGGTCCGTGCGGAATGACGATGCTCGCCGTGGCGACTTTTTCGGGAGCCGACCGGTTGCGCAGTTCCTCATACGCGGCCAAACGCGCTTTCCCCTTCGCCTGGCGCGCTTTCTGGGAAAGCCTGACCCACTCCAGCTCGCGCTTGAGACGCCGCTGCCGCGCGCTCTCCTCACGCTCCTCCTGGCTGAGGCGGGTCGTCTTCTGGTCGAGCCATGAGCGGTAATTGCCCTTCCACGGTATTCCGTTGCCGCGGTCGATTTCCAGGATCCAGTCGACCACAGTATCAAGAAAATAACGGTCATGGGTCACGAGGATCACCGATCCCGTATATTCACGGAGATGGCGTTCGAGCCAAGCGACCGATTCGGCGTCGAGGTGATTGGTCGGTTCATCGAGCAGAAGAAGATCCGGTCGCTGAAGGAGCAGTTTGCACAGGGCTACACGCCTCCGTTCACCGCCCGAAAGTGTTGCGACCGTCGCGTCGCCGGGGGGCAGGCGTAATGCGTCCATCGCGATTTCGAGATGGCGGTCGAGGTCCCACGCATCGACAGTGTCTATCCTGTCCTGAAGTACAGCCTGCCGTTCGAGCAGTTTTTCCATTTCAATGTCGGTCAGCGTTTCGGAGAACATCGCCGATACGGCATCGAACTCTTCGAGCAACCGGCGGGTGGAAGCGACGGCAAGCTCGACATTACCGCGTACATCAAGCGTTTCGTCGAGGTGCGGCTCCTGCGGCAGGTAGCCGACCGTGCGTCCTTTTTCGATCCACGCCTCACCCTGAAATTCGGTGTCGATGCCGGCCATGATTTTCATCAACGTGCTTTTCCCCGATCCGTTGGTGCCGATGATGCCGATCTTTGCACCATAATAAAAAGAGAGTGAAATGCCCCTGAGAACCTCTCTTTTCGGAGGATATATTTTCGTCAGGCCGTACATGTAATAAATAAATTTCTCAGCCATGTTCGTTCCTCCACAGTCGCAGACGGTTATTTCATCTGTGCTCTCATCACCTGGATTTCGGGTGAGTCGGGGCACTGCTCAAGCGCTTTTTTCCACACCATCGTTTTCGACTTCGCTTTTTTCTGCTTTTCGTAGGAAAGCCCCAGCTTGTACAATGCAACGCAAAATTTCGTGCCCTGAGGGTATTTTTTTATATACGAAATGTAATCCATTTCGGCGGCATTATAGGCCCGTTTGGCATAGTTGCATTCAGCAATCCAGTATTCGGCTTCCTCTGCAAACGGGGAATCGGGGAACTGGGAAAAAAGGTCCTTGAATCCGTTGATGGCGATGTCGTATCGTCCCGCGTTGAAATCGCTCATCGCAATCTGAAATAATTTTTCGATTTCCGCTGCGCGCGAGTTTTGCGACAGCGAGTCGGAAACAAGTTTCGCCTCGAGTTTTTTCCTGAAATCGGCGGTCTGCTCGTCGATCTTAGACAATCGAGACTGGCTCTCGCTGAGGTTGGAGGCGATTTGTGTTACTTTCCGGTCGAGTTCGCCGAACCGTACCTGCTGGTCGGCACGAATCAGGCGGACGATTTCGGTCTGGGCCTTTTGCTCCTCGTACATCGTTTTTTGAAGCGTCATCAGATCGGTACGAAGCGAATCGACGCGTTGCTGCACAGCGCGGAGTTCCTGCGTGCGCAACATCGTTATGTTGGAACAGCCGGCGCCGGAAACAACCAGCGCCGCACCGACAAAAAGAATGCCGTATCGTTTCTTCACCATGGAAACTCCCCTGTCACTGTTAGAAACCGGACCAGTCGGGCATCTTCACATCCCCCGTCGAGGTGATGCGCCGTACCCTGCTGCCGTTGGGTTTTATGACATACAGGTCGCCGCGACCGCCGTAGCTATTTACAAAGGCTAAAAGGGAGCCGTCGGGCGACCATGTCGGATATTCGTTGTTGCCGTTGAGCGAGGCGATCTGTACCGGGTCCGATCCGTCGGGAGCGGTCATCCAGATAGTGAACCTCCCGTTCTCCGCCATCGACATATAGGCGACCCGGTCGCCTTTGGGCGACCAGGCGGGGGAATCGGCGTATTTACTATTAAAACTAATGCGGCGCTGATTGGCGCCGTCGGCGTCCATTACGTAAATCTGAGGATTCCCCGACCGGTCGGAAGTAAATGCTATCTGGTACCCGTTGGGCGACCACGACGGCGATGTGTCGACGCCGTAATGCATCGTAAGCCGGCGGGTAGCGCTTCCGTCGGGCCTGCATGTGTAAATATCAAGGTTGCCTTTTCTCGACGAGGCATACGCAACGGTTCCGTCGATGGGCGATACATCGGCGGACGTTTCGACGCCTTTGCTGGAAACGAACAGTTTCGACGCGCCACTGTAAATCGATCCGCGGAACAAATCGGGCGTTCCATTCCGGAACGAGGTCCAGATAACGGTGCTCTTGTCGCCGAAAGCGGGAAAAATATTAATATAATCATTATTCGTCAGATTTGACCGATTGAAGCCGTCGAAATCCATGATTGCGATGTTCTTTTTCTTTCCCTCCATTCTCACGAAGAGGAAGCGACTCTCGAAGATGCCCCGGTCGCCGAAAAGCATCTCGACGATTTCGTTCGAATAGCGATGGGCCATGCTACGACAGAATTTCAATTCTCCTTTGTATTTCTTGCCGATTATCAGTTCTCGGTTCGCCGCGTCGCGCAGGAAGCATTCGATAACGATTTTCCGGTTGGACACCTCATACTCGCCGTCGATGTAGATGCCGATTCCCGAATCGGCAAAGACCGTACTGTCGAATGACGGTTTTTTAACGACGATGAACCTGCCGCAGAAATCGAGATCCGCGGCGATGACATCCCCGGGAAGGTCTTTTTTAAGGATATTTTTATTTTTCGAGGTGAAGTCGACGACACCGATGGGGATGCTGTCGAACTTCGAAGCGTACACCTCCAAATCGAACGCTTCCGCAAAAAGAAAGGTGCCGAATCCTGCGGCAAACACTAGAGAAAAAAAGGCGGATCTCATTACTATTTCCTGGTAGGGATAAGGGTACAATTCAGATCGAGCCGGTTATCGGCAAATCCGGGGGGGAGTTTCCCGAACGGCGCGGCAAGTTTGACGGCGCGAAGCGCAAGGTTGTCCAGCGTGCCGTTTCCTGAACCGGACTGAATGGACGGCTCGGAGATCGACCCGTCCTGATGTATGGTAAAGGAAACGATCACCTTGACGGTTCTGTTTTCCGAGCCGGGATTCCAATACCGTTCGAGTTTCTGCTGCACATTGTTAAGATACCAATGGTATTTGAAATTACCCACGGCCGCCACCTGGGCGGGAGCGGGTATCTCATCCAGGATCGAGGCGAGTTCATCGAGATTTTCCCGTATAGGCCTCGCCGCGTCCTTCTCTTTCTGCGCTTCCCGCCTGTTCCGGGGTGCGTTGGGATCGGGCAATTGACGCGGCCGGGCTTTTTTCTCCTGTTGCGGCATGCGCTGCTTCCGCGCTTCGGTGGTTACCGGCACGCGCCGCGAAGGGGAAGGGCGAAAGGGAGACGCCACCAGTTGAAAGGTTTTTGGGCGTTCAAACCGCCGGCTGCTGTAAAAAAAACCGCTTAACAGCGGAATGACCACCAGAAACAGAACATGAAAAAAAATCGATATGGCGAGGACGGCGGCCGGAGGCACCCGTCTGAAAGTTTCCCTTTCGAAAAACGGCATCGTCCGGTACGTCATCACAAGTCGCCCGATTTGTCCAACGGAAGGGTAAGGAATCCGAGTTTTACCACCCCTGCATTCTGCAGTTCCGAGATGATCCTGATAACCATACCGTAGGGGACCTGCTTGTCGGCATTGACGAAAACGGGAATGTCGCTGCGGTTGATGAATACCTCTTTAAACTCGCGTCTGAAGTCGAGAAGCGAAACTTTATGCTGATCGATGTAAATTTCATTGCGACCGGTGATCGAAACCTGGATCGACTGATTGGATTCCACGTTTTCCGATTCGGTTTTCGGAAGGTCGACCTGGACACCCTGCGTCATCATCGGTGCGGTGATCATGAAAATGATCAGAATCGAAAAAACGACGTCAATCAAATTCGTCAGATTGACATCGCTGATGAGATGCTTTCGACGGCGCTTTCTTGTATTCATACTCCCGGTTTCCACCACTCCAGCGACAACGGCAGTTTGATTCGACGCTCCGTGACAAACCTACTCACGCGCGGCGGAACTCCGCGTCCCGCTCCGCTCCGAATAAAGCAAATTGAAAAGGTCGCGCTTCAATCGAGCAAGAAGCTGCTCTTTGAATTCATCCATATCGTTTTCAATCTGTTCGGAGCGATTGTTAAAATAGTTATAAAAGAAAAGGGAGGGAATCGCAACAATCAATCCTATGATCGTGGTGATAAGCGCTTCGGCGATTCCGGGCGCCACAACCGGAAGACTGGCAGAACCTTGATTGCCGATCTCATAAAAAGAATTCATGATCCCCCAAACGGTTCCTAAAAGTCCCAAAAACGGGGCGACGCTGCTCATCATCGCCAGCAGAAAGACCCCCCGGCTGAAAGGATCAACCAACGCCAAAAAACCGCTCTGGAGACTATCCGCCGCCATGGTAAACTGGTTTTGCAGAAAAAACGACCAGTCTTTAACCCCAAAATGCGAATGCGCATCTTCAAGGATTCTCCGGTACTCTCCTGCACCGATTTTTCCCAGCTGCCCCATGGGTGACCGTAACTCTTTCGGAGTCAGTTTTTCCACATCGGAAAGCCGGGACAATCCGAAATACTTTTTTTTAAAAATCCTGTTTCCCCGCGCTACTTGTGCCAGAATAAAAAATCTGTTGAATATGACTCCCCATGTCGCAAATGAGCACAGTAACAACAGGATGACGATTATACGACCCGCCCACCCTGAACGGATCATCATATCCAGCACGGGAATATTCATGCGCCAGTCCTTTCGACGTTTCCGGGTAACCGATTCATTTTAAAGCAATCGTTGACTAGCGATCCGGGAAACGAAGCTAGTCGTGCGAACACTAATAGTTATAGTTATAGAAATTACTTCCTGATAGGAAGGCAAGTCAATCAACGCAACAGGGTAAACGGTGTAAAATCGAAAGAAACGGGGTGTGATTACCCTACGCCCTCATCATTAAAAAATACCGACAGCGCCGGTGAACAACCTTTTTCGAAAAAACACGGGGTATGTGGTATTAAAATTCCGAGTGATGTATTTTTTAATCATGTTTCTTCAGTCATCCTCCGTTCATCTCGGTATCGGTTTCGGCTTCACCAGTATCAAAAGGGTCGCCTGTGATTCCGATGAGACAGTGCTGTTTCAAAGGTATAAACGGCATAACGGGGCACATGACGAAACGCTTCTTTTGCAGCTCGAACTCCTCATATATCAAAGGGATAGGATTTAATCGACATGAAGACAAACGGTACGAATTTCGGAAGGGCCATTGGTATCTGCCTGGGAGCAACGTCATTCACACTGGCCGAGGTGCGCCGACAGGACGACGGCGGTATCGTCGTGGCAAACTCCACCACCGAATGTCACAACGGCGACCCGAAAGGAACACTCAAAAAACGTCTCGACGCTATCGACTTCTCCGAAACCTACCTGGGCGCCACAGGCCGTAAGTACCGCAACATGCTCAATATCCCCTCGATCATCGAACCCGAAGCGACTGAGCGCGCATACGCGTTCGTTAATCGAGACGAGGCAGAGTATGACGCGGTCGTTTCGGCCGGTGGGGAAACCTTCATGGTGTACGAAATGGACAAGAAGGGCCGCATCTCCCGCATCAGCTCCGGCAACAAGTGCGCATCGGGCACCGGCGAGTTCTTCCTGCAGCAGATCAGCCGAATGAACGTCTCCATTGAGGAGGCGATCAGCCTCTCACGCACGTCGCGGACGCCCCATGAGCTTTCGGGCCGCTGCTCTGTCTTTTGCAAGTCCGACTGCACGCACGCGCTGAACAAGGGCGAATCCATCGCCGACGTGGCCGCGGGTCTTGCGCACATGATTGCAAAAAAAGTCCAGGAATTGCTGGTCAAGATCAACGCCCGTAAGGTCATGATCGTGGGGGGCACTGCGCGCAACGACGTGGTTATCGGCTTCCTCAAAGGGGCCTTTGACCTTGTCACGGTGCCCAGGGAAGCCGCTTACTTCGAGGCCCTCGGTGCCGCGCTGTGGGCCCTGGAGACTAAACAGTTCGCCGCAATCGGCGCCGGAGGCTACTTCAAGGAAACCGCCTCGTCGTTCACCTTCCTCAAGCCGATCAGAAGCTTCGAATCAAGCGTCGAGTACAAGTCCATGCCCTACGGCCAGCCGGCCCAGGGTGACGAGTGCGTGGTAGGTCTCGACGTGGGATCCACCACTACCAAGGCGGTACTCTTCCGCCTGATCGACGAAAAGATCCTCAAATCCGTTTACTTACGCACTAACGGCAACCCGGTCAAGGCCTCACGCGAGTGTTACGCGTCGCTGCACAAGCAGCTTGGCGGCGTAACACCCAACATCGTGGGCCTGGGCGTCACCGGCAGCGGCCGTTACATCGCCGCACTGCACGCCGATACCGACGGTATCATCAACGAAATCATCGCCCACGCCCGCGCCGCGGCCTACTTCGACCCCGAGGTCGACACCATCTACGAAATCGGCGGCCAGGACGCGAAGTACACCTACCTCGCCAACCTTGTCGCTTCGGACTACGCCATGAACGAAGCCTGCTCGGCCGGCACGGGGAGCTTCCTCGAGGAATCGGCGTACGAATCGCTGGGTGTGAGGATGGAGGACATCGCCGGCATTGCGCTTTCAGCGAAAAACCCGCCGAACTTCTCCGACCAGTGCGCCGCGTTCATCTCATCGGACATCAATACGGCGCTGCAGGAGGGCATACGGCGCGAGGACATCGTGGCCGGCCTTGTCTACTCCATCTGCACCAACTACGTCAACCGCGTAAAGGGATCGCGCCAGACCGGAAAGAAAGTCTTCATGCAGGGAGGCGTATGTTACAACCGCGCCATCCCCATGGCCATGGCCGCACTCATTGGCAAGAAGATCGTCGTACCGCCTGAGCCCGGTCTCATGGGCGCCTACGGCGTTGCGCTCGAATGCGTCCGGATGATCGGGCTGGGCCTTATCCGCAGGAAGAATTTCGACCTCGCCGATCTTGCCGGACGCGAAGTTGAATACGGAAAGTCGTTCATCTGCAAGGGCATGCCCGAGCACTGCGACCGCAAATGCACCATCAGCATGATCCACGTAGCGGGCAAGAAAGTGCCGTTCGGCGGAGCGTGCAACAAGTATTACAACATGGCGCATAAAATCAAGGTCGACGTGAAGCGGCTCAACCACGTCGAGACGCGCCAAGAACTGCTGTTCAGGAGGTCGGTGCAGCCGTCCAAGGCCAGGGAGAAATCGCCGGTCGTCGGCCTGAACCGCTCATTTCACACCAACACCCTGTACCCTTTCTATTATACTTTCTTCAACGAGCTCGGGTGCAAGGTCGTGATGCCCGACACCGTGGAGCAGTCGGGGATCGACAAGGGGATGACCAGCTACTGCCTGTCCGGAAAAATCTCGCTGGGCATGTTCGAAAACCTCCTGTCAAAGAGGCCCGACTACGTCTTCATCCCCCACATCAAGGAGATGCACGTCTCCGAAGAGGAGGAGTACCGCATCGAGTTCCAGACTACCTGCATGTTCGTGCAGGGCGAGCCGTGGTTCCTCAGGGCCACGTTCCTGCGCGACAATCCCAATTCCCCCCGGCTCATAGCGCCGGTGTTAAACTTCATGACCGGCTACGACGCCGAGGAGAGACAGTTTGTTAAGATCGCGCAGGAGCTCGGTTTCAGCGCGAAGAAAGGCAGGCGCGCCCACAATGCGGCCTTCAAGACGCTTATGGACTATTTTAAAGTAATGAAAGCCGAAGGACGACGGATTCTCGCCGAACTGGAGAAGGACCCCGACAAGGTCGCCATCGTGCTCTTCGGACGTCCGTACAACGCCTTCACCGACGAAGCCAACAAGGGGGTGCCGGCCAAGTTTGCCTCGCGCGGGTACGAGATCATTCCCTACGATTTCCTCCCCTTTGAGGAGGAGCCCAACTTCCGCAACACGTACTGGGAGATGGGCCAGAAAATCATCAAGGCCGCGCGGATCGTCAAGCGCCACCCGCAACTTTTCAGCTGCTATCTTACCAACTTCCTTTGCGCGCTGGACTCAATGATGATCACGCATTTCCGCGACCTGATGGCCGCCAAGCCGTCGCTCACGATTGAAGTCGACACACACACCGCCGACGCCGGGGTGAACACCCGCGTCGAGGCGTTTCTCGACGTGATTAAAAACTATCTTAAAGTAAAAGGAACCATCAGGGATCCGAAGCTGGAATTCCATCCCGCGAAGCTCGAAGTCACCCAGGCCGGCAAAGTCACGGTGATCGACTCGAGCCTCAAGCGCTTCCCGGTGAAGGACACGAAGGTGAAGGTCGTGGTGCCTTCCATGGGCAACCTTTTTGCCGAGGGAATCGCTACGGCGCTGCGCGCCATCGGCTGGCATGCCGAACCCCTCCCCGTGTGCGACCGCGAGGCGCTCAACCTGGCGCGCGCCGTGATGACGGGCAAGGAGTGTCTCCCTATCATGGTGATCGTCGGCACGCTGCTTAAATATTTAAAATATCGCAAGGACTCCGACGAGAAGCTCATCCTGATGAACGTCGGGTCGGGCGGCTGCTGCCGCGTGGGCCAGTACGCCATAATGATTGAAAGAATCATTGAGAAACTCAAGATTCGCGACGTGACCCAGTGTATCCTGGCCAACGATGACGGGTATGCCCGCTTGGGGGTGGGCTTCCGCCTCAACGCGGCCAGGGCTCTTTACGCCGGCGACGTCCTCGACGACATACGCAGTGCGATCAAGGCCCACGCGGCAGACGGCGCCGCCGCCATGAAGACGTTTAATGAGGAGGTGGCCAAAATCTGGGCCAGCATCGACCGCAGCAGCGACGTCCCTTTCCATACCCAGCTGCGCAGGACAGCCGGGATATTCGCCCGCATCCCGCTGCGGCGGCCCTTCAAGAATCCCATGTACGTGGGCCTTGTGGGCGAGATATTCGTACGTCGCGACCACTTTTCGCTCATGGGTATCCCCGAAAAGCTCGCCCGGCACGGGTTCGTGATGCTCGATGCGCCGGTTACGGAATGGGTGCGCTACACGGACTTCCTGCGCGACATCAAGATGCTCACCGAGAAGCGCAACTTCATCGGCAAGGTGGAGTACCTCATCTCCGACTTCGTGCAGGACCACTATGAAAAAAACGTCAAGAGGATCCTCGCCGGGTCGGGCCTGTACGACATGGAGCTGATTAACATACGCAAGTATATGGCCCACTCCACGCATTTCTTCCCGCTGGAACTTACGGGTGAGCCGGGGCTCTCCACGGGAGCGGCACTGTACCATTATATCGACAAATACTGCGGCACCATCCTGGTGGGACCGTTCGGGTGCATGAACAGCCGCATGACCGAGGCCGTCGCCACCGTTGAAATGACGGTCGACGGCAAGGAGAGGGCCGTGGCCAACGCCGGCCGCCCAAAAGACTACTCCGACGTAAAGGAGCACATCGACGTGCTGCCGTTTTTATGCCTCGAGCTCGACGGGAACCCTCTCTCACAGATCGACGAGTCGCGCCTCGAGACGTTCATGATGCAGGCCGCACGCCTGCACGAGGTGATGATCCGGCGCCGCAATGGCAATGGGAAGGTGCATCAGGCGATCATTATAGACCGGCAACCCGTGAAGGCGGCAGAGCAGAAGACCGAGGAAGAGATGGTCGAGGCCCTGTGATCGAACCGATCCGGTCCCCGCAGCACTGCGCAAATCATTTTATTCCGTTATGAAATCGGTATCCGCCGGGCCTTTCCCTCAGCCCAGAGTTCCTCGATGTTGTAGTAGTCGCGCAGTTCCGGAAGCATGATATGCACAACGACATCGGAATAGTCGAGGAGGATCCACCGTCCTTCATCGTATCCCTCATGCTGCCACGGACGGGTGCCGTATCGGGCAAGCCGTTCCATGACGCGATCGGCGCAGGCCCGGTTGTGGACGGCGGTATCTCCCTGACAGATAATAAAATGGTCGGCGGCCCCCGGAAGGCCTTGCAGGTCGATGGCGACGATCGCTTCGGCGAGCGCCTCCTCCAGTGCCTGAATAATCCGTTCGACGAGTTCTCTCCCGCCGAGCGGTTTCCCGTATTTTTTTTTCATTGCAGGCGCTCCCGGTAGTCGGGACCGACAATGACGGTTACGTCGTAAAGGGTTTCCGGCGTCCTGATGAGCACCATATTTTTCGTGCCGAGCGCTGTCGCCACCTGCAGGGCGATCGATGTGTCGACGATACGCGATATGACCAGGGTTTCCGTAAAGTTCCAGTTGTCGGCGTTACCGATGTTCTTAACGTCAAAATGTTTTGTCCGCAGATACTCGGCCATAATGCGTGCGGATCCGCCGCTGCCGCATCCGTTAAGCACCTGCAGGCGTCCGATCGAGGGAACGGCGCTTTGCCGCGACGGCGCCGCCGGCGACGAAACCGGCATCCGCTCCTGCAGCGCTAAACCTTTACGTATCGAAAATCCGACGATAACGGCAATCAGGATAAGAGTAACAACGTTTTTCATGGCGGCTCACGGCTCGGGGTTAACGCAGAGTATCCGGGGGGTGTGGCCGGGGATTTCCTCCGGGGTGAGCAGCGCATAGGAAAGCACCATGACCCGGTCGCCCACCATGCCGAGCCGTGCTGCGGGACCGTTGAGTTCCACCGCTTTCGAGCCCCGTTCGCCCGGTATGGCATAGGTGATAAACCGACAGCCGTTGTCGGCGTTGAGCACATGAACCTCCTCGTTCGGGCGGATGCCGGCTCGTTCAAGGTACTCTTCGTCGACGGTGATGCTTCCCTCATATTCAAGGTTTGTTTTCGTGACACGGATATCCCGTATTTTACCGTTGAGAAATATGCGAACCATAATAAGCTATCCCGCGACAGGCTAAGGGTGAGTCAAATTACCACCGCCAGAGGCGGTGGCTTGTTTTGGGGGCGGGCGGAGCCCGCAACAAAACAAGACGAGCAGTATTGCTCGCAT
>JAFGNB010000264.1 GCA_016927235.1 Chitinispirillaceae bacterium | reverse complement strand
TTCAGGTTATTGTTTAACGGGACCATTTTTCCCGGCGGTCCCCATTTTGCCGTCCGTCTCTGTAATTATACAAAGTAAAGGACAGCAAAAACAATCCCCTTGGAGAATTTAGCAATTTTTTATTGTAGACCAGCTATAACCACCAGAAATAACAATAAATTACAACTATCGTAATAACGATGTTTTTATCAATAAAAATATTAACAGTAAATAAACATCTCTAAAAGTCCTGAAAAATCTGGATACTTTTTCGTAATTTGGTGCGGTTTCTGAAAATAACTGCAGCAGTAGATCAAAACGGCCTTTGGCCTGTCCGCCGGGGTAGTTAGTAGGTAACAATTATTTCTCAAAGCATCAGAAATTATCTATTGCTTGGAAGTTTTCTTCCGGATAAATTCTTTAAAATCGTTATAGAATTTTCGCAAATCTTCATCATTTCCTGTAAAAATTGGTGCTATATAAGAAAGTATTATAGTCTGTAAACTTAAAGCGCTTTCCCAATCAACTTTTTCAGGATCTAAATCATCCATCATACCTATACCGGCTTCTATTTCCCTAATCCACCAAACATCAATTTTTTTCATAATTGCAATTGCAGCAATTAAAAGATTTACAGTAATGTTTTTATCTATTCGAGTTAGATACGAAGTCATTTCATGGGTAATAGAATTGCGTTGTAACCGAATTTGGTCAAGAGTTTCAATATCACTTTGATCTATCGCCCCACCTTTTTCGAACCAGATACAGCAAGCCCGAAATTCAGATTTAGGGCAAAGGGCTAATACTTTATTTGTATATCTTTCAGCCAGTTTATACTTGAATCTTCCTTTCTCATCTATTGTAATTTCATCCGCATAAAATCCCTGAACTTTATCAATAATTTTCTGTTTCAATATTTCAAAAAAAAGTATAAACATAGCGGCTTGAATCAAGCTTACTTTCAGTTCTTCAGGATTTAATAATTTTAGCCAACCTTGTAGATTAGCCTTTTCTTCGTTCATAGTTTTACCTTATAACGAAATAACGTTATCGGATGTTATAAAAAATAATGGTTGATGTCGTTTCAAGAAAGGATTCTTCCGCCGATATAATAAAAAAGCCGTCCCGCGCTTCCATAAACACACGAAAAAAACAGAACGGCTTAACGGTTATACATCGGCAGGCTTTTTCCTTATCTTCCCCTTAAAAGACCCCTATACGCTCAAGGGGGGTTTGCATCCTGTTCCCGGTTAAAAATATTCTTTTCAGGTTCACAGCGGGTTCACAGACAGCGAAAAACTGTGAACCCGGGTTCACAAATTAGCGTATTTTGGCGGGTATTGCCGGGGTTTGAAAGGTAGGTGGATAAAATAAAAAACCCTTCAAAATTGCCTAAAAACAGCGTTTTTGAAGGGTTTAAGATGGCTGGTCAGGAGGGATTTGAACCCCCGACCCGGTGGTTAACAGCCACCTGCTCTGCCGACTGAGCTACTGACCAATAAAATTCGGCTTCCCGCTCCCTCCCGAAGTAATTCACTTCGCGGAAGTCCCGCTCTTGTTAAACGCTCCCACTAAGAGGCCACTTCCCGGCAGGAGGGCGGTTATTTTCAGGTTAAAATATACATTTTCCAATAAATTCAAGTCAATGAAGGCTTTGGGGATGAGAAAGAGGCGGCTTCTCATGTTCACAGCGGCGCTCTTTCTTCGTGCCCCCCGCCCTACTCCTCCTTTACGGGTAACACCCGCGGCTCCACGCTCCACATCACCTTGAGGATCTCGTCGCTCAGACGCTGATACCCCTCCACGTTGGGGTGAAGCGCCGGGTAGTCGTAGAAAAGGCTGTCGTTGGTCTTCGTGGCAGCCGTATCAAGGCACAGCACCGAATCGCTCCTGACAATGAATGCCCCGAAACCGCTGTCCGCCGACTGCTGCACGGTCGCACGGACATGGGTGTTGTAATAGAGGCGCTGTGCGGGACTGACTCTCGAAAAGGGCGGCGACAGCAGCACATACACCCGGGCGTGGGGATTGCGGCTGAACATCCGGTTGATCATTGCTACCGTCGACTGCGTTTCGATGTCGCTGAAATTCCCGTTGACGCCCAGCATCAACACCCAGATATCGGCGGTGAGCTCTTCGTAGGCATGGTCCATGAGCAGCAGCATCTCGCGCGCAAACGCGCCGGAAATGGCGAAACAGGAGTCGTCGGCGGGATTGGCAAACATCCAGCCTTCGCTTATGAACGGTCCAACGGCACGCACTCGCGTGAGGGGGCCGACGCTGTCGCGCAGACCCGCCAGTACCCTGCCCCTGAACCCTCCTCTTCCGAGAGTATCGTACACGCCGGTAACGATCGAGTGCCCCGCAAAACAGACGGTATGCTCTTTTCCGACAACAATACCGCCGCTTTTCCCTATCCGGTGTCCCCAGGTATCCGTGGCGACGATGCTCCATCGGTAGTGCCCTGTCGAATCGATCGGCAGCCTTGTCGTATCGCCGCCGTCGAGCGTATCGAAGGTTTCGCCACGCCCCCAGGTAACGGAAAACGACACTTGATCGCTGTCCGCATCGGAGGTGACAATGTGCAGAGGCAGCGTTCCCGGCACTGCCCGCTCGCCCATCCATACCGTATCGCCGTCAGTGAGTGAAAGCGAATCGATGACCGGAGGCCGGTTGAAGGTTACGGTTATCGTATCCGTGAAGAAGCGATCGGCCGTGTCCCGCACCCTTACGATGACCATCAGCGGACTCACACCGGTATACCCGACCACATGTTCAGGGACATCGGTGCTGTCATCCCATCCGTCGCCCCCCAGATCCCAGAAATACTCCGCTACCCGTCGGGACGTATCGGCAAGCGCCCGTGAAATCAGAAGCGTATCGAGGCTTGAGATCGCCGTATCGGGAAAAGGTACCAGTTCCGGCAGGTCGTTGACAACCGCAACGGAGCATACCGCCGGCAATGAATGCAGCGAATCGTCATCAATCGCGATCACGCCGACTGCACGTTTCCCGATGTCGGCCTTGTACCATACGACGGTAATGGTCGAATCGGATAAGGTTTCGACGGCCGTGCCGGAGGATTTTTCAATGGACCACTGGTAGCGGACTATTCTGCCGTCCGTATCGGTCCCATGGACGGTAAACAGCGTTGAGTCGTTGACACTCACCCGCACGCTCCCCTCGATCGCCGCCTGAGGCGGTCGTGCGAAAACGTGAATGGAAATCGAGTCGATCGGCGAGCTAAGGCCGTCATCATCGATGACTCTGCAGCGTATGGTCTGCCATCCCGTGTCGGGCAGGCGCCAGTACCGGCGGAGCGTATCCGATCGGGTGGAAAACCATAGAGAGCCCTCACCGTCAATTGACCACTGATACTCGACGACACGGCCGTCGGCATCGTTTGCCCGGCAGGCGACCGCCACGGTATCATTGACCGACAGCGCCGTGTCGCCAATGAGCGCACATACCGGCATGGTGCTGGTGATATGCACTGCAATCGAATCGGGCGCCGACCGCAGGCCGTCGTTGTCGACAGCAAAAAGCAGCACCGTCTGCGTCCCCGTATCGTCCTTCGACCACTGCAGCAGCAGGGAATCTTCGGCGGCCGGGGTGGTGAATGTCCGTCCTCCGTTCACACGCCATTCGAACCCTTCGATCGTACCGTCCCGGTCCGTTCCTTCGGCCAGCAGTTTGACCGTATCGTGGATAACCGCATTGCTCGGTCCGCTGATTGTTACTTCAGGAGTATGACACACGACGTGCACCGTCACGGTATCCCTGTTCGATTGCCGGCCCCCCTCCGCGGAATCGATCGCCCAGACGACGATCCGCCGCAGACCGGTATCGGGGAACTCCCATATTGCCGTAAAGGTGGCGGCCTCGGATGTGTCGATTGTCCAGGAGTCGTCGCGGAGCCGGCAGTAACGGATCGTTTCACCGGCCGCTCCTTCGACGCCGACCGTGACGCGCAGCGTATCACGGACCGCGATCAGTGAATCGGCCGTCGTCTCGATGACGAGCTCAGGCGGCCGGTACTCCTGCGGTGCATCGGTACAGCGGGCGATAAGGATGGCGCCCGCTGTGCAAAGCAGGGCATATTGTTTGAATTTTATGACCATGCAACATCTCCGGAGATTGCCCGGCGGCTGCCCCCGCCCTCTCCGCAGGAAAAATACCTCACTTCAGGATTGCCTGCAACAGGCTGTCAATCCGTCCTGCCAGCTTCGCGGCACCCCGGGCATTGAGATGGTTCGTGTCGTAGGCCTCGTCATCACTATAATCATGGTCGCCGAGATTATTCGCGTCGTAAAAATGGAAATGGGGGGTTTTCAGTTCCATTTCGTGAAGAATTTCGGCAAACTGCAGAAAAGTGGCATGGCTGGGACCTGCGCGTCCCGCCATCGCGGTGCTGCGGTATTGCGGGTTCTGCGGATAATTGACGACGAGCACATGGACGTTGCGTGCCGCTGCGGTGTCGACCATCTTTTCGAGAAACGCTAGATTCGACTGGACGACGGAATCGCCGATCGCATAATCCGTTCCCTCGATGATCGGTTCCCCCCAGCCGCTTCCGATCAGCGAATCCCTCCGGACGCCGGATGCGTCAAGCCTTTCCCACGAGGCCTCATCGAACGCCGCCGCCTTTTCGACGACCGCCTGCGGCAGGCCGCCGCGGTAGAAACCGTTGCTGCTGTCAAGCTCATAGCCCTTGCTGTCGTAGAGGCCGGTCAGGCGCGGCAGGTGGGTGCGGTAGTCGACGTCGAAATAACTTGCGTCAAGGTCGAGAACGATCGCTTCAAGCTGCGGGGCGTGCGGGAGAACGTACTGCATTGCCACCGTGATGCCGACGCCGATCGAACTCTGGGGCCAGCCGATATTCAGGGCGGAGAGCGACTGCACGGCGTGGGGGTCG
>JAFGNB010000263.1 GCA_016927235.1 Chitinispirillaceae bacterium | reverse complement strand
GCGGTGAAGGATCAGAGACCGCAACTGTTTGAGGCTTGGCGGCTTTTTGCCAAGCCGAGTTTTGCGGTCTCCCTGAACCGCTGCGGTTCAGCGGCGCTGCAGCGGAAAAAAGGCCCGGGGGTTCAGGGGGTGGCGGCCGCTTGGGCCACCCCCTGACCGGGGTAGCGGGTGTCGGCACACCCGCTTCAATAGATATGAGCGAAGGGGGTATAAAAAATACCCTCCCTTACAGTCGGAGCTCGGCATATCGAGTAAAAGTGTTAAAATGAATAAGCGTATAGCGGAGCCGCATCGGTCAAGGCCTAGGTGAGTGCGGGATCACCATGCCGATCCCGCTAAGCGGGACGAGGTGGTGCGGCCGACCTGGCCGCCCCCTGGCCCGGCCGGCGGCCGGAACCCCGCTTCAGCATGAACGGTAATACCTCGCCCGTTTCCCGCGGGTTTCGAGGTTTAGTTCTTTGAGGATAAAATACAACGTGAAGGGATTGATGTTCGTCTTCCCGTAGCGCTCCTGTTTCAGGAGGGAGGCAATCTTAAAAAAGGAGAGCGGCCCGTTGAGGGAGATGATCGATTTAATTTTTTCGGGCAGCGGCAGATCCTCGTAGGATTCTCCATAGAGCAAAAAAGAGGTAGCGCTCCCGACGGCATCGGCGGACGCTGGAGGGTGACTGGTACCGACAGTCCGGATCACCTCGAGGCAATCGGCGACGCTCTTATGAGCGTTGATGACGTCGTTGAACTGCAGGAGGTAAAAACTCTCTTCGATTTCCTCCTTCATTGCGCAGATAAGCAGGCGCCCGCCCTGCGCTTTGATAAGCCTTGACGCCGCAGCAAGAACCCCCCACCCTGCGCTGCCGACGAGGGTCGTCTGCTCGAAATCGATAATGAAAAACCTCACGCCGAATTCGAGCATCGAAATAAGCTGCTGATGAAAATCGTCCGCATTCGACTGGTCGATAAATCCCGCAATCGAGCATATCGCGACGAGCGCGGCGCCTGCCCGCGACTCTGATATGGTAAGCGATGTATCTTTACCGAGAGGAATCGTCCTGATGGCGACGGTTTCCTTTTGGAGGGTGTCGGCCGCTGCGGGCTTGCTGTCGGGAACCCCAAGACGCGGCTGGGGCGGAAGGTTGCCGTAATCCGCCGTCGGCGCTTCGTGCCGTTGGCGATCAGGAACCGGCGTAACGGCGGCGCGGTCGGCGGGAAAGGAACTGCCGTCGTCATCCGGGATCGATGGTGAAACGCTGTCGTCAATGAGGGATCGTTCGGGAGCGGGGTCGCCGGAGGGCCGGGACGGTACAACCGGTTCGGACCGTCCGGCTTTCCTCCGCGGTGCACGCGGTAACGCGACCGACGGGACCGTGTCGGCGTACGAAGGTTTTTGAGGGCGGGAGAAGATCGGTTCTGACGACGCATCAGCAACCGTTTCCGTTTCCCGTTCCTCCGGAAAGGTTGTCGGTCGGACCCCCAACGTCGGAATGTCTGCCGGTGATTCAGACGGCCGGATTTCCCGTTGTGTGTCGATTTCACTCAGCCGTTTCCACTTCCCGTCGATCTCGACTTCACCGTTTAAAACGTGATCGAGAAGATAGCGCTTGGTTTTAAGTGCCTCAGTCCGGGGAATCCATGTACCGTTTGGTCCGAGCACCTTGCCTGAAACAATTAATTTATGCACTCTTTCGATCGGGTCCACTGCATACCCTCTCTTTTATAGTAAGGGAAGCGTGATCGGTCGGACCGGCACGATCGTTTCCTGCAAACGCAAAAAAACATTCTCTATAATCGATCGATTACTGCCTGTCATGGCGACTTCCGGGCGTCTCATTAATCAATTGACACCGATAGAACGGGGTCTTCACTATTATACCACGAATTTTCATTGTTATCCAGAACCAGCAGCAGGGCCGTACCGGCAATAAAGAGCGCCAGCAAGCTGAAAAGCAGTGCGGAAAGGGGGAGTATTTTCTGCCATGGAGTCTCGTGAAGATCCTTCAATGCCTCTCTGGCACCGATTTTCTCCAATTGGATAACCGCATAGGCGGCTTCATTCGAGTCGGGGAACTGTCTGATGATTTCCCGGTAAAGGCGGCATGCCTCTTTAATATCGTCCGATTCATAGTGACAACGGTATGCCGAATGATACATCTGAAGCGCAGAACTGCCGGTAATATCCTTGATGGGCGTTTGCATAACCTGGTTATCCTGTCATATAGGCCCTGAACCGTTTATAATCGGTATCAAGTCCGTTTCGAACCAATGCCTGCCTGAGCAAACGTTTCGTCAAATCGGGCATTGTTTCTTTCAAACGAAGTAAAAGCTCCGCTTCCGAAAGGAGAGGCTCCGAACAGACGACGCGGATAAGCATTGAGTCGATGGCTGCAGGATTTTTCGAAGATTCGGATGAAAAAAACAGCGCTTTTTTTTCGGGAGGCATCAAAGAAGCGGGTCTTTTTTGCTGACGGGCCTGGATTCTCTGCGGCGTCAATGGATCGGCTGTTTTCAAAGTTTCGGAAGCACTAGGCGGAGGCGTCGGCCGGCCGGGGGTGGTTGTACTGCTCTTCACCGGAAAATAGCCTTCGGGCGAGGAGGGTATTTTCGGGGGCGGCTCAGGGGAAACAAGAAAGTGCTGTTGCGACCGGTCATGGGAAAAATCAGGATTAATTTCAAATGTCGGGGTGGGATCGTTCCGGGAGTGAGGGGGAAATGCCCCCCGCCTTACCGATGGAATATCGGCAACTTCGAATGAAGCGGCATCCTCATAATTTTGCATCAGTTCATGTTCCAGGAACACGATATCGGATTCGGGTACCATAATGGCATCAACAGGGCGGGCTTTTTTTCTAGGGAACGAATCCGAATTACTCATTTTCGCATCCAACCATCAAGGAGACGGCCTTTACAATCATCGAGACTCCTGAAGAAGCATACTTCAGAGAAGCGTAGAGATCACCGCAGCATTGTAGGGTGTCTTCCCGGATCATGTAAGGTTTACGGTACGTTTGAATTTCAAATATACCACATGATCAGGTACTCATCAATTTTTTATTCAGGCAGTAATTGCCGTCGGGGAAAATAGTAAATTTCTTGAAAGAAGGGAATAATGAGCCGTTCTATATTACTATTTAATTGTTTAAAGATATCTAGCGAGGAAGGCTCGAGATGACCGGCAGTCCCGCACCGCAGCAGAAATAGTTATGAGTAATTCGTGTTAATATTATATTTTATTCGGAAAACGACGGCAAGCCATTCCAGTTTAACAATCGAGTGTACGCAGGAGAGGGAAGTATCAATCGTATAGGGTTCATTCCGGGCACATATCTTTCATGCGAAAGGGCAGGCATGAAACGTCGTCTGCACAACGTGCTGTTCATGGCATCGATTGTTCCCCTTCTGGCGTTCCGGGCATACTCTCAGACCAACCTGGTTGTCAACGGCGACTTTGCCGATGACTCCGGATGGAATCTCGGGGCATACAATGGAGGAGAGGGTACCGGCACAGTCGTGAACGGGGTGTATATCATCTCCATAACCGAACCAGGCACCGAGCCGTGGCACATCCAGTTCACCCAAAATCTCATTACCCTCGACAGCGGGAGCGCCTATACGTTTTCATATGATATCTCCGCAAGCATCGAGCGGACGGTCGAGGTCAGTCTCGCCAACAGCGGAAATTACGTTCCGTATTCAGGCCGGGACACGATTGCCGTCGATTCCCAGTTCCGTCACGTTGAGCGCACGTTCGTAATGCGGCATCCCACCGATAACGACGCGCGTCTTGAGTTTAACTGCGGGAAAGCGAGGGGAGAGGTAAGGATACGGAATGTCCGCCTCATCAGATATACCGATCGGTTTCTTGAGGTTGCAACGCCGCGAGCGGACGCGCTGCTATACGAAGGGGTACCGTTTACCGTGTCGTGGTCGAGCATCAATATCGACGGGGGATTCAGGGTCGATCTGTCGGTTGATAACGGCGCCTCCTGGGAAACGGTCGGGGTAACGACGGAGGATACCGGGGCCTTTGTCTGGACACCCTCTCCGCTCTATTCCCCCTGGTGCCGCATACGGGTGTCGAGCGTGGAGGACAGCGGCGTTTTTACTTTGAACGAAGGTCCCTTTGAAATCGCCCCCCTGCGGGAGATGGTTGAAAACGGAACGTTTACCAGTGCTTCGGAAGCGTGGAGCCTCGGTGTCTACGGGGGAGCGGCAACGGGGGGGATCGTCAGCGACACTCTTTACCGTATTGCCATCACGAGCAGTGCCGACGACTACTGGCAGATCCAGCTGACACAGAGTAATATCCTTCTTGAAGAGGGGAAAGCCTATCGGCTCTCTTTTACGGGATATGCGCAAAATTCGACCGATATCAAAGTGAATATGGGCATGGCTCACGAGCCCTATTCCAGCTATTTTGACACAACGGAATGGATCGTCGATCTCACCACCGGCCCGAAACGGTACTCTTTTCTTTTTACCATGAAGGAGCAGAGCGATTCGAATTGCCGTCTTGAGTTTAATTGCGGTAAATCACAAGGCGATGTTTTTATCGATGAGGTCACGCTGGTGCCGCAATATGTCGCATGGGCCCGCCCCGGCGACCGCATCCGTCCTGCGGCCGGACGAGAACGAAAGCGGTATCTTCTTACCGATGCACGCTCGGTAAGGGCAGGGGCGTATGATAACGGTGCGTCGCGCACAACAATGCGGCTGATCGATCTGAAAGGCAGGACCGTCGGGCGTCTGTGCCGCGGCGCGGCGCAAGGGAAAACGGCGGTTCGCGCGCCCCGGCAGGCGCCGGGCCTCTACCTGCTGAGGAGGGATCATTGTCTAAAGTGATTTACGACACCATGCCTCCACGCGCAGGGAAGCTTATGCGCCTGTCACCTGGAGGGGGCGGCGTGTGAAGCGACGCATCGCATCGTTGCTTTATGCAACAGTACCCATCGTTTTCGCGGCGGGTTTTTGCCTCGACGCGGCACCGGGGGACGGCCAACTGGTGCTGCAAAACCTTCCCGACAGCACGGAGATCTTCGTGAACGGACTCTCCCGGGAGCCCGGCGAAAACGGCGTCATTCCGATCGCTCCGGGGCCGCTCCTGCTGGAGATCAAGCATCGCGGCGTGGTCGTGTATTCGACGCTCTTCGCCGTCGATTCATCGGAGAAAAAAACGATACCTATCCAATGCAGTGACGATTGCGCGCTTCTTCATGTGATGACCGAACCTCACGGCGCGACGCTCTCGCTGGAGGGAAGCATTCTGGGGACGACGCCCTATATGAACGGGTTTATCAAACCGGGGAGCTATTCGATCATGGCGACCCATCCGGGGTATATTCCCATTATCCGCAGGGTTGATCTGTCGGTCGATTCGTCGACGCTTTTTTCATATCAGATGGAAATGACCCGGGCAATGAAAGACTCCATCGCTGCCGTAAAAAGGGCATTGCGTCGCAGGCGACAGGCGATCCAGAGCGCCGTTTTCGGCAGTGTCGGCATCGTAACGGCTGCGGCGGGGGCGTGGTTCGATGTAAAAGCGATCGGGTATCTGAGGGAGGCGCAGGACAATTCGAAAACCTATACGAATGCGAAAAGCAACGACGAATGCCGGTATGCGAAGGATGCATATTTTGACAACCGTGACCGGGCGAAAAAACCGATTGTGTACAGGAATCTCCTTTACGGGGCGGCGGGTGCCTGTCTGATAGGGTTCTATCTCTCGTTCGTTTTTTGATTCATTGAGGAAGGTGTCGCCCTTTTTTTGATAAAAAATGAATGCCGGGTGGAAACGAAGTGACAATATCGCTTAAAAAAGGAGGTGGCGCGGGGCGGGTTGTGCCGGCCGTCGCCGCCCTCCTGATTGTCGCCTGCGCCTGGATCGGCCCGGAGAGGGAGTGGGACAATCCGTACGATCAAGAGGGGATCAATCCTGCGTTCGCTCCGACGATTATTACAATTTATCCCGACGCCGACACGGCGCTGCCGATCAACGATTCGCTACTGATGGTGGTTGAGGCGAGGGGAGAAAACAGCAGCATCGCCGGCTACCAGTGGTATTTCGACGATGAAGAGGAATTTGTCGCAACCGACCAGGGCGTTTACCGATGCGCATGGGGGACCGGCGATACCGGTACCCATCGGGTAACGGTCCGGGCGGTAAATGAATGGGGGATGATCTCGGATCCCGGAAAATTCACAATAACGGTCCGCAGTTTTGCTCCGTATATCATGACGGCCGTTACTGATACCGTGGTAAGCCAGAGAGCGGAGGTTGAGAAGAGCTTTTCTGCGGGCGATTCCAACGGCGCCATAACCATGTACTTCTGGGGGAGCGGTAAAAACGGCTGGGATGACAGCGCCGCGGCGGTTGCTGCGGAAACGGTGACGGCGTCATTCGCCAAACCGGAGGGAGGCGTTTTACCGGTACGCTGGGGGGCGCAGGACGATGACGGGCTTTTCGTGCTTGACACCTTCATTCTGTTTTTCAACCGGGGGCCCGACTCGGTCCGGCTCTCCCGTTCGTCATCGGGCGACACGGCTCGTTTCATCTCCTACGACATCATTAACGGTTTCGGTCGGATTTCATGCTCGTTTTTCGCCAGCGATCCCGACAGTTTCGATACCATGACCTATGCCTTTTTCCTGGGAAAAACCACGACCGATACCGCCCTGTTTTATCGGGGCAGGGACACAGCGGTTATTGCCGAGAATCTCACCCCTTCAACGACCTACAGCTGGAAATTGAGTGTATGGGATCTTTTCGGCGACAGTTGTCAGGCTTCCGGAGAACTGATTACCGCTCCGCCGCCGCCGCCGCCCGAGGGTATGGTCTTGCTGCACAGTGCAGGGGTCTACTTTCAAATGGGACAGAGCGGATTCGATAGCGCCGAAGCTCCGGTCCACGCCGTGGGATTTTCCTCCTATTTCTGGATCGACACGACCGAAGTGACCAACGGCGCTTTTTCCGACGTAGTGGGTACAACCGCCGGGGATGCCGATAGGGAAATGCCGGTTGTCGATATCTCCTGGTTCGATGCAGCGCTCTATTGTAACGCCCGCAGTAAACGCGACCGGAAAGATACGGTATATGCGTATCAATCGCGGACGGGTGAACCGGGAAAAAAATCGGTGCTGACCGGAGTGACGCTGCGACCGGATGCTGCCGGATATCGACTCCCCACCGAAGCGGAATGGGAGTATGCCTGCCGCGTCGATTCGCTGACGCTGTTTTACTGGGGAAACGACAACCTCGAAGCACCGGCGTATTCCTGGACAAGAGAGAACAGCGGCGCTGCGGTGCACGCCGTGGCGTTGAAAAAGCCTAATCAGCTGGGACTTTACGACATAGCCGGCAATGTATGGGAGTGGTGCAACGACTGGTTCGATCCGCAGTACTACTCCACCACACCACTGCTCGATCCGATGGGCCCCGCCTCGGGCACCGAACGGGTCCTCAGGGGTGGAAGCTGGAAACACTCGCTCTATTTCGCCCAGGCCGGCACCAGGAGCAAAATGATCCCCCAGAACGCAGCGAACACCATCGGCTTCAGGACCGTCCTGGTGATAAAATGAGTTTTACCAATGGCACGCGACGTGTTCCGGCGCGGCGGCATTGCACTGCTGAAAAGGTATGAACCTATTCAGTGCAACCGTCATCTAACGTACACTATTCTTCCCGCGGCAATGTCGGCATGAAAAGAAAAACTGCTTTTTTCATACTTATTTTGTTCTATTTTATTTCGGTCTATTCTCCTTCTGTTTTCGGCTATGGCGAGAAGGTCGACACACTCCTTCTTTGGCAGGAACGTTCAGTGGCAGTGCTTACGAATGCATGCAGAATGGCACCCACCGCCTTCAGAGACCGTTATATCGGCAACAACACCATACTCTTACCGGAAAACTACCCGGCGGTCCCTCCCCTTTACTGGAACCGAGAACTCAATGCCGCCGCACGTTTTCACTGTGTGGAAATGGGGCTCATCTGCGGGATGACACATGACTGCAACGGGGTGAGCTTCAGCGAGCGGGTGAAGGAATTTTATACGAAGAGCGGGTACATCGGAGAAAATATCGCAGCAGGATATCAACCCCCCCAGGATGTGGTGAATGCCTGGCTTATTGACGGCCGGTCCGCCGCACAGGCCGCTCCCGACGGAAACGGAGACGGCCACCGGGCGAACATTATGTCGCCGCGGTTCAGGGAGCTGGGGTGCGGGTATTTTCTCACCGGCAGCGGACGGAATGCAACGAGCTACTGGTGTCAGGATTTCGGGGGCGGGAGGAGCGATTTTACGTATCATCCGGTGTGCGCCGCATCGCACGTTTTCTTTTCCAAAGAGCGGATCACCTTTCTTGCCAACCTGTACGATACGGCAGGGACGGTTTCACATCTGTCGCTCATCCTCGACGAGACGAGTCAACCGATGGCTCTGGACATGGGAACCGCCTCAGCCGGGACCTGGGCCGTTACCCTTCCCACCGCTTCTGCATGCAGGAACTATGCGGTCGAAGTTGGATTCAATGACGGGCATACCCTGCGCTACCCTGAGGAGGGAACGCTGCTTACCGTTGGGGAGGGAAGCTGTATTGAAGGCGAAACGGCCCTTATTAACAAAGCCGTACCTAAAAGTGTCAGGCGCATCGCCGCCGTAACCGTGCAGCGAAGGGGTGAACACCTGATTTTTTCCGCCCTTTCCGGCCGCGAGAGCCCGGTGCGCACCGATGTTATCGACGGTAAGGGCTTGTTACGCTGTTGCGTTCCATGGAAATGCCGCTGTGCCGAGGTACCAATGCGGCGGTTGCCGCCGGGGCTCTATTTCCTCCGCCACTCCTACCGTGACGGGTCGGTTCAGCTCGATACGCATATCAAAGGGTATTGAGGAGGAAATCGCATCGCGGCGACAGAAGCCCGCCTGCCGGCGTTATCCGGCCAGCAATCACGGTATGAACCATTCGAAGCCTGCGTATATTTCAGGCCCCATGAGGTTCCCCCGCGGATGGACTTTTTGACGCAGATGTCCCGTACAATTGATCGGACCGGCCTCGACGCTGAATAAGCCGGTTTTCGCCGTTGCCGGAAAAAACGGAACGACAAACGGTATCCTGCATGAAACATGCAATGATGCAAAGGCGGGCGCCGTAAAGGTACGCACCTGCGGTTCGGCGGGCGGCAGTGACATAAGATAATTGAGCGTCGGACGGTCGCTGCAGGCAAGTCCGATGGTCGCCGATGCGGGAGTGAGGCCGGCGGTGGTGCCGGTAAGTGCAAGGACGGCCGTCTTCCCGACAAAAAAATGAACGTTCTCTTTTTTACCGAGAGGGATCATCATCGCCGGAACGGCTGAGAGCGACCAGAAGCGTCTTTTTATGTCAAGAAAGCCTTTAAGACCCATAAACGAACGGGTGCTCCCGCCGTCGACTGCCTGACTGATAAAAAGCGTGTCGTTTCGCGATGAAACCGATTCCCTGCGGGGACGGCTGTTGTAAAAAAACCAGCCCGAAATCCCTGCGGGACAACGCACGGGCGCCTTCCAATCGATGGTTGAAAAGAGCACATTCCTCTCAATCGACCGTGGTTCGTACATAACGACCGTATCGTATTCAAGGAAAAAGGAGGAACGCTCCTTAGGGCAATAATCACGTGCGACCGCCAGGGAGCAACGCCACTGCCGGCCGAGACGCAGCGTACCGTAAGCATCAGCCGCACTATGGAGATTCGAGAATACCGATCCGTGTACCCCGGCATTGATCAGCGAATCCTTATAATACCATCCGCCGCGTATTGATGCCGCAGGCTGCACGGCCGCATCATAACTGAGGGTCAACGAACCGCTCAGCCGCCCGGCCGGAGCAACAGCGGCTTCGGTGTTCAAGGAAGGATCGTTATAGTCGACCGGATGTTCGTGGTCGAAATACCATGACGATTTCCGGTAAGCGCCGCGTGAGGTTATCCGCACGGGTCCATTCACGTAATGCAGCAGGGGGCTGACCGTTAATTCTTTTTCGTATATCGGTGAAAAGAAGTAGGGGGTGGCGTGCCACCCCTCACGCCGGTCGATCGACGCGGAAAGCCTGACGGTACGCCACCGATACGCAGCCGCTGCGAAGGCTTCATCGACGAGTCCTCTGTTGCTGTTTTCCATTCCCCGGCCGGTTATTTCCTCATAGCGCGCCCAGATCGAATCGAACCGGTCGGAATAGGTGTCGATATAGCGATAGCGCATCACCGCGGTCAGGGGAATTTTTCTTCCCGCACAGGAAACCGATGCGCGGGTTTCATGGTCTCGGTTCGGATGCGGAGCAGACGAAGTGAATCCGTTCAGCAACGGATCGCCGGTTTCGGCGCCTAGAAAACAGCGTGCATGAAAAGCACGGCGCAATGAATCGTCGATTGACGGAACGGTATGAAACGAGTCGTCGGGTTCACCGGCGGTAAATGAAAAACCGCGATCGAACCTGATCATGGAATCCGCAGCGCCGAATACATTATACCCGTCAATCGGAAACCGTATGCCGCCCCGTGGACCGGCGGGAAGAGAGACGGTCAAGCAGGAAAGGAACATCGCAACGGCAAGGGGGCGGAAGGACTGTTTCATAGATCGAAATGATACCCCGCAAGCAACGAAACGATCACCGCATCGAACCGTTCGGGGGAGGAAAACGTCCGCTCGAAACGCATCGGAAGGGAAAATCGCACGTTCCTCCAGGCAATCCTGGGTTCGATGCCGAGATAAAGCCCGTATTCGTTTTCAACCTTATCGAAAACCTTCGTGTTCGTTACGAGTATCCCGTCGGTACCTCCGATCATCATACTTGATAATCCTGCTTCGGGCCGCAATTGCAGGAAGTTTCGCCTGATAAGGTTGTCTACCATTAACCCGAAGCGGACGTGCATGCACTGAACGGTCAGTGCGCCGGATTTTTCGGCAATCATGCCGGCCTCACCGCCGGTAATGCATGTAAGCCATGGAATCGTCGACGGCATGGTGAAATAAACACCCGCGGTCGGATACGGCTTCCAGTATTCCGCCGCCGACGTGACGGGCATCCGCAACGAACCGCAGATTATTGTCTCGAAGGGAAGCTTGCCGCCGGTCGTCTCGCCGTCGATTGACAAAACAGGCGCGGCGAGGGCGAGAAATGCGAAGGCGGCTGATTGTAAAAGCCGATGAGTCGATTGCTTGTCATGCAGCATTTTTATCTTTCCCCGCCATAATCCGGGCAAACTCCTGCGGCACCGTTGCGTTGATGGTGAGCGGCGCATGAGTATGGGGGTGTTTGAAGGTGATGCGGGCGGCATGAAGAAAAAGGCGCGGCGGCGCGCCGCCGAAGAGTTTTGCATCCGACGTCTCGTCGCCATACCGCAGGTCGCCGACGATGGGGGCGCCCACATGGGCCATCTGTACCCTGATCTGGTGGGTCTTTCCCGTTTC
>JAFGNB010000262.1 GCA_016927235.1 Chitinispirillaceae bacterium | reverse complement strand
CGCAACCGGATAGCCGTATCCGGCGCGCTGCCATCCGGCAAGGCCGGTGGCATAGTACCGGTTACGGCGTCCCCAACCGCCCCGTCCCCAGCCGCCTCCGCCGCGTGACCCTGTTCCGTCTCTGTTCGGCATTTCATACCACATTAATTGTTTTATTCCGTGTTTACACCTATTCACTATTGCATTATTCATGCCAACCGGAAATCCGCGCGTATGCGATACTGTAAAGAGACTTTTTAATGGAAGCATCGATGAATAAAGCGAGCAATAATTAAAAATCGGCAGTGCTTTCATACGGCTCGGCGATAAGCCTCTAAGATGAGGCATTGGTGCATGATCAGAACATTATGTGTTATAAATGGTGCAAAAACGCACCGAATCCATTTAATAAACAGGTTTTAATGCCGACCGGCGGTGTCATGCTTCTTTCAACGTCTGTCGATACCGGCTCGTCGTATCGACAAAAGTTACTTCAGCGATGGCAGATAAAACAAATAGCGTTTTTTATCCTTGTATAACTCGAATATTTGTAATATTTTAGGTTACTTCCCGATATACAAAGGTACGTTTATTTTCAAAGCGGGTTTTCACGATGAAAAGAATTCCCTCAAAAAACAACAAACGATCACTTTTTTTATTTCTGCCGGCCGCCATGCTGCTTATGGCTTCGATCAATACTCTCGGTGCCGACCTTACCAAACGAAGAGATGACTGGTCATCGTTGAAAACAGGTAAAGACATCTATTTCGCCTCCTGTGTTGCCTGTCACGGAACCCGCGGACAGGGTGCCGATCCAACAATGCTCGGATTCGATCCCTCTCCTCCTGATTTTACCGACTGCAAATTTACCAGCCGGGAGATGTCGAACGACTGGGTCGGCATTGCCACCGGCGGCGGTCCGATGAAGGGATTCAGCGCCATGATGCCCGCGTTCGGGAAGGCACTCTCGCGCGACCAGATCGAAAAGGTTGTTGCATTCATAAAGGATTTCTGTCCGGAGAAAAAGTGGCCGCCGGGTGAATTCAACCTGCCCAAGGCGCTCAATACCGGCAAGGCTTTTCCCGAAGACGAAGCGGCCTGGTCGGTCTCCGGCGGACTGGAAAATCCCGTATCCGTAAAAGGGAAATTCGTGATCGCGAAAAGGATCGCCGCCCGGCATCAGATTGAAGCTGTCATTCCCCTTGAGGTGCACCGGATCGAGCATGACGCTGCGGATCTCTATACCGACCGTCGATGGGAAATAAGTTCGGGCGATATTGCGGCTGCATGGAAGAGCGTACTCTGGTTTAGCCGATCTGCGGGTAATATCGTCAGCGTCACTTGTGACGTTTTCTTCCCGACCGGTAACCGGGAGAACGGAATCGCTTCCGAAATTTTTATAGTAGAACCGGCTGTAGCGATCGGCCAGATCATTCCCCGCCTCGGATTTATCCAGCTGCAGGGCGGCGCCGAGCTTTCCACCGATACGGCGACGAAAAGTCATGTCGTTTTCTGGCGGGGTGCATTCGGGCGCACGTTCCGTAAAGGCGGTTTCGGCCGCGCATTTTCACCGATGGTTGAAGTGCTTGGGGAAAAGGAAGTTTCCGGTAATACTTCCGTCAACTGGAGCGTCGTCCCCGAGTTTCAGATCGCTCTCAGCAAGCGCCAGCATATCCGTTTAGGAGCCGGTTTGGCGATTCCGGTGAATGAATTGGATATGAGGCCGTTGAATATCATGGCTTATCTGGTGTGGGACTGGTACGACGGCGGTTTTACGGAAGGGTGGAAATAATGAACGGCAAACCAATCACTCTTTTTTCTCTGCTCGTATTCACGGCAGCGCCTGCCGGCACTTCGACGCCATCAGAAAAGGCTGTCGTACGGAAGGCCGGACTTGCCGAACATCTCTTTACCGCAAGCGATCAGTGCAGGGCTTGTCACAACAGATTGACCACGCGCAACGGAGAGGACATTTCCATCGGAACAAACTGGCGTGCCGCAATGATGTCCAATTCCGCGACCGATCCGTACTGGCAGGCGGGCGTCCGCCGCGAAACAATTGAACATCCCGAATCGGCTGAGGCTATCGAAGACGTCTGCAGTTCATGCCATATGCCCATGGCAAGGTTCATTGTAAAGCACAGCGGGCAGAAAGGCGAGGTCTTTTCAAACCTTGCTCAAGGAAATACCTGTCGTACTCCCCCCATTTCTGCACTTGCCGGAGACGGGATCTCCTGTTCCGTCTGTCACCAGATAAAGGCGGACAATCTCGGCAAAAAGGAAAGCTTCGGAGCGGGATTCCTCGTCGACACCTTGATGCCTAAAGGAAAACGGACCGTTTTCGGTCCCTTCGACATCAGTGCCGGGAATTCGCACATCATGAATTCCGCATCGGGATTTTCCCCTGAAAAGGCTTCCCATATCCGGGAATCGGCGCTCTGCGGCTCCTGCCACACCCTTTACACCCATGCGCTCGACCGGAACGGTAAAATCGTTGCCGAGCTCCCGGAGCAGATGCCTTACTTGGAGTGGCTGTACAGTGACTACGCCGAAGTGAAAAATTGTCAAGATTGTCACATGAAACAAGTGGATGGAGAGGCGGCCATAACCGCCGTTTTGGGAGTTCTCCGTCCCGATCTGAAAACGCACACTTTTGTCGGCGGGAATTTTTTAATGCTTCAAATGTTAAGTAAAAATTCCTCTGTCCTGGGGCTTTCCGCGCTGCCCGCCGAGCTCAACACTGCTGCCGACGCCTCGTCGGCACTGCTTGCCGATTCATCCGCGAATGTAGCGGTTGATACGACGGCCATTTCAGTTGAAAACGATACGGTCTCTTGTGCGGTGATCATCGACAATCTTACGGGGCATAAACTACCCACCGCCTATCCTTCGAGAAGGGTGTGGATCCATCTGAGCGCAACCGACGGGCGCCGTAACGTTGTCTTTGAATCGGGCAGGCTGAACCCCGACGGATCGATCGCCGGCAACGACAACGATGAAGACTCCCTGCGCTTCGAACCCCACTATGAAGCCATTTCAAGCAGTTCACAAGTACAGATTTACGAATCCATCATGGCCGCACCGGACAGCAGCGTCACGACGGGCCTTCTGAATGCCGCATCATATCTGAAAGACAACCGTATTTTGCCTTTAGGTTTCACAAAGGCAACCGTTCCTCCCGACGTTGCCGTCAGGGGAAGCGCCGCCGTCGACCCGGATTTCGAAGGCGGGCATGATCGCATTGTCTACCGTTTCCCTAAAGGAAAAAACGAAGGAGCGTTAACTATCACCGTTGAACTTTGGTATCAGCCGATCGGTTATCGCTGGGCGAACAATCTGACATCACTGAGTGCCTTCGAGCCCGAACGGTTTATCGCAATGTACCGTGATATGGACGGACGGGAAACCGCAGTTCTGATTGCATCGCATGAATTCAACTTCTTTCTGCCTTCGGTACCGCAAACCGGAACGCGGATTGAAGGAGACGGGAAGTAATCGATGTGCGAAAAGTAACGTTTAATCCCGTACGCTGCCGCCCATAAGGCCGTTGACATATACCGGTTCCTGTGAGCACGGATGCCGCTTCCACCCCCTCAATCCTGTTTCGTCTTTGTACGGAGATCTTTTAAAACCAGAGAACGCTTTCAAACAGCTCGACGATAGGCCCCAAGGATGATGCGATAGTGCATGATCAAAACATTATGCATCAATAATGATGCGAAAATGCAACGCTATTGATCGTAATGATGTATATTCCTATTATATTGACCGATAAAACCGGCATGTTCCTTGATTGTCTTTCTATCATGCTTCCCGTTGAATAATGCGATAATGAGGCGCGGACAACAATGGCGAAAACACGGGCAGGAAGAATTAACTATTATAATATCTTTTCCTGTTTTTACGACGCTTTTATACATTTACACTCCCGAGGTGACCGTGGGACAACCCGATCATTTCTCGCCGATATCGCGCATCTCGAAACTATCGTCGATCCGGCCGTTCTCGATGTCTGCTGCGGAACAGGTTCGGTTCTTCTGCACTTTGCCGCACGCTTCCCCGGTGTAAATGCCGTGGGGTGCGACTTCTCGCGCGGAATGCTGAGGCAGGCCCGGAAGAAAAGCCGTCCCGGCAGCTGCGCCTGGATCGAGGGCGATGCGACGCAACTGCCGTTTGTCGACGACTGTTTCGACGTCGTCACCTGTTCTCACGCCCTGTATGAGCTGAAAGGCCGGCATCGTACGGAGGCGCTTCATGAAATGAAACGGGTAGTGCGACCGGTGGGCATGGTGCTCATCATGGAGCATGAGGTGCCGAAAAAACCCGTTGTACGGCTGTTTTTCAACATGCGAATGGCAGCGATGGGGTCCGACGACGCTCATGAATTCGTCAATGCGGGAAAAGCGCCCTATACGGCGCTTTTCCCGAAGGTTAGCGTTTCCCGCACGCCTTCCGGAAAAAGCAAGGTATTCATATGCGAAAAGTGATGCATTACCTTCCTGCAGTTTCCCGGGAACGCCGACGATCGGTGAAAGCGAGCGTCTGACATGTCCTGGACAAAAGAGGAACTCATTCAACTCTTCGATACGATCCAGGAAGGCGTTTTTGCGGTTGACAACGAATGCCGCGTCACCTTTTTCAACCGTGCCGCGGAGAGTATCACCGGAACAGGCAAATCACATGCGCTCGGCCGGCCCTGCTGGGAAGTGCTTCGCGCTGATTGCTGCGGAGAAGAGTGCCTGCTGCGTAAAACGCTTAAAACCGGCGAGCTGTTTTCTGAGCGACCGGTTACCATGATAACCGCCGACGGGAGCTCGAAGCTCGTATCAATCGCTACGACGGTTTTGCAAAATCCGGACGGGACGGTCAAAGGTGCGGTTGAAACGTTTCGCGACCTTACCTCCGATGAGGCGCGGAGCCTCGCCCGTCTTTCGGATTACCGCTATCAGGATTTCATCACGATCAACCGGCGCATGCAGAAGATACTGGAAACGCTGCCGATGATCGCCGACAGCGCCAGTACGGTGCTGCTTCAAGGAGAGAGCGGCACCGGCAAGGAGCTGATCGCCCGGGCGATACACACGCTCGGCCCCCGCAGCGACAAACCGTTTATTGCCGTCAATTGCGGCGCCCTTCCCGACACCCTTCTCGCATCGGAGCTGTTCGGCTACAAGGCCGGCGCTTTTACCGATGCAAAAAAGGACAAACCGGGACGCTTCGCGCTCGCCGAGGGCGGAATTCTGTTTCTCGATGAAATCGGCGACACCTCGACGGCGATGCAGGTCAAGCTGCTGCGGGTGCTGCAGGAAAAGGAGTACGAACCGCTCGGAAGCGTGCAGAGCCGTAAAACCGATGTCAGGATCATCGCCGCCACGAACAGGGATCTCGAAAAGATGGTGGACGACGGCGTGTTCAGGAAAGACCTGTACTACCGGCTCAACATCATCGGAATCGCCGTTCCTCCGCTGCGGGAGCGGCGGGACGACATCCCGCTTCTTGCCGATTATTTCATCAACAAGCACAACAAGCAGCAGCAAAAGCACATCAGGGGAATTGACAACCGCGCCATGGCGCGGCTTATCGCTCACGATTTTCCCGGCAACGTCAGGGAGCTCGAAAACATGATCGAACGGGCGTTCGTGCTCTGCCGAAGGGGATATTTCGGTGTTGACCATCTGTTCTTCGAAATGGGGAGACAGGCCCCCGTTGACACCGGAACAACTGAAGAGAGTACCGCCTCCATGAGAAGCTTCGAGTCGGCCTTCCTGCTCAACGCGCTTCGAAGAAACCACTGGAAACGGGGAACAACCGCCCGGGAGCTCGGCATCGACCGCTCGACGCTCTACCGGAAAATGCGCCTTCTGGGTTTACGCCCTCCCTCAGACGGGGAACAAGAATAATGCGCCTTTTTCCCGATTGTTATCCCTGCGTTCTGCGGCAGGTGTTGTCGCTTGTGAAACTCACCGGCATGAGTGACCTGCAGACGAAGCGTGCCATGGATGAGGCAATGACTATGCTGCTGGCGGCTTCCGGGAGCTCTTCGCCCCAACGGATCATTGTCGATATCGGCGATTTCGTACACAAAACATTATTGGGCGGAATGGAGCCGTTCGATCCTTACGCTCGCTTGAAAAAGCAGTCGAACGATCTCGTCCTTCGCCATTTCGATGCGCTTGAGGCAGCGGTGAAACAGTCGGAATCGCCGCTGGAAACCGCAATCCGGCAGGCGGCTGCCGGCAATATCATCGATTTCGGCGCAAAGGACCACGGCAGTCTCGACATTGCACGGGAGATCCGGAATATCCCTTCTTTGAAATTTTCCTTCTACGACTATGATCAATTGCTGTTCAAGCTGAAAAATGCCGGAATGCTTTTATATATCGGCGACAATGCCGGAGAGATCGTTTTCGACCGGATTCTTATCCGGCAAATACAGCGGGAATTTCCCCGCCTGCGCATCATGTTCGCGACCCGCGACAAGCCGGTCATCAACGACGTCACCGTCGAGGACGCTTTCATGATCGGCCTTGACAAGGAGGCCGACATCGTATCGAGCGGCTGCCGCTATCCGGGATTGATGCTTGAAGAAACCGACGATGCTTTCAGGCACCTTTTCCGGGATGCAGGAGTGATCATCGCCAAGGGACAGGGTAACTACGAGGGGTTGAGCGACATCGATGACGAACGGCTGTTTTTCATTCTGAGAATCAAATGCGAACGGGTGGCGAACCATATAGGTTCTGATGTGGGCGCCCTGGTTCTGCGTCGGAAGACAAAACCGCCGGAAGGGTGACGGCAGGCGAGGCCGGAGCTGTTTTTTATTTATTTTACTTATTCACTTTCTTTTATAAGGTACAAATGAACGAAGCGGGGCGCGGTAGCGTATTTTTCATCATCCTTCTTGAGAGCGCGGCGTTCCATTCAGCCGGCGTCACGGCTGATGCCCCTGCGCCGGTCGGTCCGTTGCCCAACCCCCGGCAGATCGAATGGTATCACCGGGAAGTAGAACTGTTTTTCCATTTCAACATGAACACCTTCACCGACAAGGAAAGAGATTCGGGAAAGGCGAGTCCGTCACTCTTCAATCCGAAGCTTCTTGATTGCGGACAATGGGTGAGGACTATAAAGGAAGCGGGCTTCACCTGTGCGATCCTGACCGCCAAGCACCATGACGGCTTCTGCCTCTGGCCGAGCGCCTATACCGACTACGATATCGCAGCGAGCCCGTGGAAAAACGGCAACGGCGATCTGGTGAGGGAATTTACCGATTCATGCAGGAACTACGGCGTCAAACCGGGGTTGTACCTTTCTCCCTGGGATCTTCATGAGAAAAGCTACGGCTCTGCCGCCTATAACACCTTCTATGCGAACCAGCTTAGTGAACTGCTTACCAATTACGGCGAAATCTGGGAAATCTGGTGGGATGGCGCGGGCGACCAAATGGCGTTCGACTTCAAACGCTGGGTGGATACCGTAAAGGCGCATCAGCCATCCTGTTTTATTTTCGGCGCGAAAAAGGCGTCGCCCTACCTCGACGGCCGATGGATCGGTAATGAAGACGGCAATGCCGGCGACCCCTGCTGGGCGACCATTGATCGCGGGATAATCGATGTCGAGGATCTTGCCGTTCTTCCCTATGGACAGGTAAACGGCGCGGCCTTCGTGCCGGCGGAGTGTGACGTGTCGATTCGGCCGGGCTGGTATTTTCACCCCGCCGAGAACAACCGGGTTAAAACAGTATCCACGCTCTGGAATGATATCTACTTCGCATCGGTGGGAAGAAACTGCATCCTCCTCCTGAATCTGCCTCCGGATACCCGGGGGCTCGTGCACCCGACCGATTCACTGCGGCTCGACAGCCTCGGCGGCTGGGTCCGGGGCACCTTTGCAGTCAATCTCGCGGCGGGCGCGACAGTTTCGGCGCTGCATTCTCGGGGTTCGGCCTACGGCCCTGAAAACATGGTCGATTCCAGTGAAGAGACCTTCTATTCGGCTGCCGATCAGTTTACGACGGATACCATTGTCTTCGATCTCGGTTCGTCAAAAACATTCGATTGCGCCATGCTGCAGGAAAAAATCGATCTGGGGCATCGAATTACCCGATGGTCGCTCGATTATTCAAGCAACGGAACCGCCTGGAGCAGTGTAACGGGAGCTTCGAACAAGCAGAGTATCGGCTACAAACGGCTGATCAGATGCAACCCGATCAGCGCAGTGCAGATACGATTGCGCATAACGCAGGGCAAGGCGTGTCCGGTAATCCACTCCTTCGGACTCTACCGCACTGCATTCATGAAAGCGCCGGTCGTCGGCGTGACGGCAAAGCCGCCATTCCGGTCGCCTGAAGGGAAATGGGCAATCTCGAGACCCGCGGAATCGCTCGCCGCCTCGGTCGCGTCCGAATGTGCCCTACTCGAACTCTATGACCTTCGCGGCCGGCTGCTGGTCCGTTGCGCCGCCCAGGGTTTAACCACGGCCCCGTTTTTTTTACCGGCGAGCGGCGTCTTCATCGTCAGGGATGAAACGGGGACGGAACGCCGCATCAGACTGGTTCCTGAAAAATCGACGACCCGATGACCGGCTATCGAAATGCACCGTAGAGTGATGACGGGGAGACGGTTCTTACTGCTTATCACCGGATGCGGCTGCTGCTTCGTAATATCTTCAGTCAATGCCGATTTCCTCCCCTGGCGCATCTGCAGAATCAGAACCTTCCGGAACCTCGATCAATCCTGGAAATTTTTCAGAGGCGACCCGGCCGGCGCCTCCGCTGCCTCGTTCGACGACGCGTCGTGGCAGACCGTCAATCTGCCTCACTCGGCGCAGTACGACGCGCCGACTCCGGAGGCCGAGCAGTCGAGCGTACCGCAATCGGGCGGCTGGAACGGCGTCCACTGGTACCGGAAGAGCTTTTCGGTTCCCTCATCCGCACATAATCAGAGAGTGTTTGTGCAGTTCGACGGCGCCATGCAGATCGCCGAAGAGATGGGCGCCAACGCCGTCCGCTGCTCGCATTATCCGCGAGCGCCTGCGTTTTACCATGCCTGTGACGAACTCGGCGTGCTCTGCCTGCCGGAGCTCCCTTCGTGGGGATGCTGCGGCAACGCCCCCTACCCGAGTGATTTCTGGGACCGCATGAACACGGCGGCGCAGGAGATGGTCGAGGCCGGGTACAACCATCCGTCAATTATCGCCTGGGGTATATTCAACGAACCCAGGGACAATTATCAGACGCAGTTCAGCCGCCTGAACGCCACGCTCCACGGCATCGATTCGACCCGGCCGACCGCGGTGTACGGCAGCTCTTCGCAACTTACCTACCCCGGTGCCGATCTTTGCGGGATGAACTATGAAATCTACCCGAACGTGAACATCCGGACCAGGGTGACGGGATCGTTCGTCTCGGAGTACCATGAGGGGTGGCTCAAGTGGTGCTACCGGGGCGACACCTCCACGGCGAACGATGCATCGCTCTCGGGATCGCTCAGCGAAAACCGGTTCGCGGCCGACCGCTGGTCAGGGTCGAACAACTGGACCCAGATCCTTGCCGCATGGAACGGTTCCACGCAGCCGGTGCCGGGAGGCGGATTCAGGGCAGGGTTCTGTGGAGCGGCAGGGAGCGGGTCGGGGAGGTGACGATTATTGACACGAGGCAGCTGGCGCAGGGCCTGTACCTGCTGCGGGTGGGGAACGGAGTCATTCGGCTTGTGCGGTAATCAGTAGCGAACGATCAGGTCTTCTCATCCGGATTGTTGACCACCCCCGCGAAAAGAATCAGCCCGGTGGCGCCCGCGCGAATGAAGTAGACGAACGGCCGGTCGAGAATGATGTCGGGGGATGTCGGGCCAGCGGCTCCAGCCGCCAACCCCAAAACGGTGACCGCGTAAGCCACAGTGCCCTCATCGAAACATCCACAGGCTGAGAGATGTTTAAGCTGTTTAAACTCCCCGACCTCCGTTCCCTCACGGATTAAATGTGGAATCCGAGGCATATTATGTGTACGATAACACTTTTTTTCGTTATATTAGTAGCAGTATCAGCAGGTTGATTTTGAGCTGGAAAGGGGTATTTCGGTGATTGCATCATACCTCGACCCGCATGAAAAAATTCAGGTTTGAAGTGGTATTTTGTGTACAAAGTTGGTACCCGGGGAAATTAAGCGTATAAAAGGGGAGGGTAGATGGCTGAAATACATGAGATATCTCATATATTTCGGATGGTCCCGGCTGTACTTGCAGGTACGGGAATGATCCTGGCCATCCATGCCGCCGCACCACCCAACAGCGAAGTTTTCGCTTCCGCCAAACAAACCGGCAAGGCAGCGGCGGATTACTGGATAACGAAGAACCCCGTGACCACCGATTATTACGCGGATATCTGCTCTTTTTACAGGTGTATTCTTCTAGGGGAGGCGATCGCGGGATTCAAAAAACAGATAAACGGGCTGCTCACGGTGCAGCGGTCGAGCAACATGTGGATGCAGCTGCTTGATTCCAATGATTCCAGAAACTGGGTGAAGACCGCCGGAGTCGACTATAGAAGAGTCATGGTCCATTGATGTTCGTTTTATCATGTATACACTTTTCATCGGGAGATTTCGCTTATACATGCAGGTAAAATCGTCGATTAAAAAAGGCAGGGGGAAAATGTCCGGTTCATTTCGTTACGGCGTCGGTACGGTTCTCACTGTGGTGTTGATTGCATTCACCGCCCGGAGCCAGACCGGAGCAAATTACGTTGACGGCAATCTGATCACGTTCACCAACAACGGTGCATGGTGCTGGTTTCAGGATGAACGGGCCGTGGTGGATACGGTGAAACATAAGCTGGTCGTCGGTTCGACCAACTCGAACGCCGGTGTCGATGTGGTCATTTACGACATCAATTCGAAAAAAATCGACGGCAAGAAAGCATTCAACAGACTGGAGTATCTGGACGACCACAATGCACCGGGGCTGTGCATCGCGGGCAACGGCAATTATGTCGCGATGTGGTGTCACCATTACGATAAATACAACACCCATTACAGTATTTTCAACGGATCGCAGTGGTCCGCGGAAAAGACCTACGACTGGAATAAAATACCCGGCGGCACCGATTACACCATCGCCTACTCCAACGTCTACTATCTGTCGGATGAGAAGCGCATGTTCGATTTCGCCCGTGCCAATTCACGCGCACCGAATTTTCTCTACTCCGACGATAACGGCAATACGTGGCAGTTCGGCGGTCAGCTCACCACCAACAGCAGCAACACCTACAACAAAGGGTATTACAAATACTGGGGCAACGGGAAAGACCGGATCGACATGGTGTTTACCGAAGAGCATCCGCGCGATCAGACCACCAGCATCTACCACGGGTACATCACCGGCGGAAAGACCTATTCGAGCGACGGTAAAGTCGCCGACGCGGATATTTACGAGCGGCAACAGATCCCGACCTTCGATGACTTCACCAAGGTGTTCGCTCATAACACCAAGGTAAACGGCGTTTCCATGGGACGCTGCTGGCAGTCCGACCTGATGCGTTACAATGATGGAACCATCGGTATCTTATTCAAAGCACGTGCCGATAACTCGGAAACGGACCACCGGAATTTTTATGCACGTTACGACGGAACCGAGTGGAAAAGCACCTATATCGGCAAAGCTGGGGGGCCGATGTATGCTGCGGAACAGGATTACACCGGTTTAGGTGCACTCTCTCCCGACGATCAGAACAGGATTTATATTTCTTCCCCCTATAATCCCGGTGACGATGCCAGCACCCCGAAAAAACGGGAAATATGGCGTGGCTCGACTGCAGACCACGGGGCAACATGGGAATGGGAACCGGTAACCGCCAACTCATCGCAGGACAACTTCCGGCCGGTCGTACCACAATGGAAACCGGGAAAAGAAGCCGTGCTGTGGTTTCGCGGCACCTACACGACGGCACAGAATTTTTCCACAAATATCGTAGGTCTTATTAACGAATATACGGTGGGTACTTCCGAGCATGCTCAGCGGAACAACCGGCTCGCTTCCGCAGCCGCCCTTTCGAGCGAAACCCGTTTCGGCGTGACAAGCGTACAGTATACCGTTCCGCAGACTTCCGCCGTATCCCTGCAGCTGTTCTCCGCCGCGGGAAAACCGGTGAAGACCCTGGTACACGGCAAAATTGCCGCAGGTACCCACCGGGTATGCTTCAGCTCCGGCAATCTGCCGGCGGGAGTTTATTTCTGCAGATTGACCGCCCCCGGAATTTCGCAGGTCATCTCGGTGAACATACTGATAGATCTTTTTTCCGCTTCTTGCATAGAATCCCTGAACTTCGTATAACACTCAGCCTTGTTTTCATCTTAAAATCACTCGATTCGGCCAATCAAAAAATCCGTTATGGGATGAAAAGAGGCGTTCTATGCCAGAAAAAGCAAGGTCGAGGCATGGCTACAGCAAGGCGATGCATTGAGTTTATTGAAATGAGAGATATGTCACGCTGTTCCTTAAGCAAGCAGCATCCAGTGTATTCTACGCTCGAAACTGTGGATCGGGGTGACGTTCAGCCTGCCAAGTTTGCGAAACCTGCACTGAGTTCAATCGAAGTGAAGTCATAATCAGTAGTAAGTCCGGCAGTATGGGCTGTAATTGAAATCTCATTTGGTGGTGCTCTCGTGGGCGTTTTTTTCCAGAGATTACAGTGGCGGAGTATCTTCTCTATAAATTTTTTTTATCCATTCTTCTGTTTACACCCCGCTTCTTACTGAAGGAAAGTACTGTATCGCGACCGGATCCTGAAAAAACAGTAAAAGGTCGTCGATGTAACCGGTTTTGAGTGGGCGCAGAATTAGACGGGCAGTTTTGATGATTATGGGCATAGACCATTAAATAGATACCGCTATAAATGAAAGAGACGCCGCATTGCGACGTCTCCCTCCCACAGCCAGCAACTATACTCCAATCGAGTGAGATTTTTTACCTTATAATAAGCAAAGGTTTATTTACATGAACAGCACCTGTAACAACTCGCAGAAAATAGTTACCACTAGTGAGTCTACCGGGATTCCAGAAGTGGGTTCCATTTTCCGATCCTGGCAGCATTACCGTTTCCTTTTTTATGCATTGCCCGTGCAGGTTAAAAAGCTGGAGCGTTGCAGGTATTGCCTTGGGTAGATGTGAACGGATGAGAATATGGCCCATTTGAGGCAGATAATCTGCTGTTATGCCGGAAGTTGCGATCGGTTTTTGGGTATGGATAACAGCAGCTTTTTCTGACGAAATGTAGACTTGGTAAAGTGCTATGCTCAAGTATGGATTTGCCTTTACTATAATACGATGGTTTACGGAATCAATAGTTGTTTGAGAGTTTTCCCATCGGGGTATCGAATTATCAAATGCTACGACCGTAAGCGATTGTTCAGAATACCCTTTCAAATCTGAAAGTGAGTAGGGAATAACAATTTGTGCATCGTAAATTGATTCACCATTGACAGTAACCGCAAATGCTTTCACTTTTTTTTTGATATCAGGAAGGGTAGGAAGATCGTCGGGGTCAAAAATCATTGTGGTAATACTCTGTGGAGTATTATATCTATAGTACTCATCATAAATAAGATTGAACGTCAGATTTGTCGTGTCTGCATATAATTGTGTTATATACCGTTTATTACCTTCATCCGATATTTGTTGGATAGATGCAGAATCTATAACGGAGGTTTGACTGTAGAGCGGTCGAAGTGCATGAATTGATACACCATATTCTTTCCAGGACGATGCGAATCCTCCAAGGATTGTAACTTCAAAGTAATGAACTCCTGATTCATTAATGAAATAGCAATGGGATAAATCTTTGTAAACAATATCAAAAGTATCATTTATTTCGTCACTTCTGCACATCCTAACATGTGACCAGTAGTGTTCCATTGACGACGTATCTGCAGGAAGGTAGAGCCTATCCTCAGAAAGGTAGAGCCAAGGATGAATTATTACAAATGAGTATGCGGGTAAGCTGACTTTATAAAAGTCTTTTTCATCATCATATGCCATAGGACTTTGAGTAGTATAGTCCACATATGGACCAGTTGTAGCATGTGTTACCACTGAATCACCTACAGCTATCGGATATGCCGAGGCAAGATCGTTATTGGGCTCATACGCGTCAAGAGGAATCGACTGAATGGTGAACGGACCGTTTGAAATGTCAAAGGAAGGTGAAGTGACATCTGCAATTTCCACTTTGATCAATGCCTGATCGGTTTTTTTTATCAATGGTAGAACGTCCCATAGAAAGGTATCTCCACTTTCTTCCATTCCACCATACCACGATGCTCCACTGTCAATGGAATAATATATTTTGACTCGCGAGATAGCGGGGTCTGTTTCCCAACTTATTTTCAGTTTATCACCGGTACGCAAGTTTTCACCACCATTGGGTGAAAGCAGTGTGATGGCGTTGTCGATTTCTTTGATTGATAAACTGTATCTTTCCCACGGGGGGAGCTGCGATTGGTAAGTGGTTATTTTAAAGTAATAAACACCGGATTGAGTGATTGAGTATAAAAGCCGGTCATTTCCGGCATTTATTTGATTCTGTGATGCGTCATATAGACGTATTGAAATACCCATAGGTGGATAGACGGAGTGAATATCGTAGTAGGTATCATCGTATATGCGCCGAATTATGACAATTTTATCGGCGGTAAGCGAGAGTTTAAAATAATCAACATCATCTTTTGGAACTCCAATGTCCGTCGGCACACTTCGCATTATAATTGCATTTTCTACCGCTCGATCACCAAGCGAAAGTTCACATGCTGTTGCAAAGCTGTCATTCGACTCGTAAGGATCGGTTGTAGACGGAAGAATGGTAAACGGGGCATCTGTAGTGTCATACGAATACTGGTCGCTTAAATTAATTCTTACCAAAGTGCTGTCAGCGTCATAATAAATGCAGGCCATCGGTTTCATCCTTAAGTACGCACTTTCACTTCTGTATTGCAGATGTGGAACAGTCCAGGAAAATGAACCGGAAGATATGATTCCATCGTAACCGATCTTCCACCATGTTTGCTTTCCGTCAACAGAATATTGCAAATCCAGAATTAAAGTATGTGTATCTGTTATAATCGTATCCTCTACCCATTGAACGGTTACCACTTGTTCTGCTCTAAATATTTCACCGCCATTTGGAGAAAGCAGCGTAAACGATCGGGAGAATATAGTAGCATTTGCAAACAGAAGCACGGTTAATAGCTTGTAGCACATAGCTACCTCCTATTGTAAAGATACGGCAAGCGGTTTTAATTTAAGGATCGTCCCATTACCCTTGATTGCACAGTACACGTTTCCTTTTTTATCGAGGGCTATGGATATATTCGGATCATAGCATTCAATTTTATAAGTTGCTATTTTCAAATCGTCACTGTTTAAAACATGCACTACGGCATGTTTGCCACTGTAGCAGACGACATAGAGCAATTGCCGAGTATCGTCATAGGCCAGTGCATAGGAATAGGGATAGTAAGCGAGCGCAATCGAAGAAATTCTGTTTCCAGCTGTGTCAAAAACGGCAACCTTGCTATCGTCAGAAAATAGTGCATCGGTGCTTACGTAGATGTTGTTCGCATCCGTACCGAGTATCCAGCTGCAGCCACCCTGTCCGCTGGCCTGCCATGTAGTGGTTGCACTGTCATAAAAAGAGAATAGCGTTACCTGTCTCCCTTCGGTAAGAACGTATGCTTTATCGTCATGCATGTCAATGTCGTTGACCACAACGGAATCGATGAGTGTATCGATGAGCGCACCTGCCGTATCGAATATTAAAACTGAACTGCAGTCGCGTTCTCGGTTGTAATTGGCGATGAAGACACTTCCTCGATTATCGAGGGCGACTTTTAAGGGATAGTCAAGGATGTTTTTCCCTATCTGTTTCGTATAGTGCATTGTCGAGTCAAATACCAGTATACGGCTGTTTTCTGTGCACTGATCGACGATGTAAATGTCGCCATTGTCGGCAATGGCAATATCGTTTGGGTAGCTGAGGTCATTCTGCCCGTCGCTTAAATCTCTGTAGAGCGTATCCACTATAAATGAGGCGGCGATGTGTACCTGTACTGCGTTACTTAGTATCTGCGCTCTTACGTTTTTTATTTGTGTAGCTACGCGGTAGTTATAGTATTGATTTTGCTCGCCGGTTGAGTCGATGTAAAAGGTGTCGGCAATAGTGTTGCTGTTGATGGGTGATAACATGGTTTCATTTCTACTGATATTTTTTCGGAAAATGGTAAATCCTTCGACAATAGTCATGTCGGGTCTGTCCCACTGCAAATAAACAGCCTGCTTTGCCGTATCATAGCTGCATGTCAGATTTTTCGGAATAAGATCATCCACATATATGTGCACCGGTATTCCTTCACTTCTTACTCCTTCGCTACTACAATGAACGAGTGCCCCTACGCAATATTCATAGATGTCGCCTTTTGTTTCTGTTGAGTCAACATCGTTTCTAGGACTATTTGTGCTCAATTTGAAGGTCGAATCGATAAAGAAGGTGTCGGTAACAGGTTCGTCGTTAAACGGTGTCCAGAAGATCTCATTACGGGTTACATTTCGCCGGTAGATATTGTAACTGTTCACGATTACGGTATCAGGGTTGCTCCATCTGAGGGTTACCGACTGATTAAGTGTATCATACGTCAACAAAACGTTTTTCGGGGTGATATTGAATAAAGCTGTTTGCACTTGAACGGCGGTGCTTCTGTTTCCCTCATTTGTATAGGAATCAACGGCGACAATGTGATACTCGTAGTGACGGTTCGGTTCACACAATGAATCGATGAAGAAGGTGTCGGTGATGGGGAAAAAATTGAGTTGCGTGAAAATCGCCGTTACCGGATCGACAGCACGACGGTAAATATTGTAACTTTTTATTTTTGTTGTGTCGGGACGGGGCCAGTACAGCAGCACTTGCTGTCGCAAGGTATCGTATTCCATCGAAATGGCGTGTATTGTCGGAATGCCAAGGAAGGGAAGTTCGATCTCCCCAAAGTCAAAGGTATCGGCTGATGTTACCGGGATATTCATTGTATCGACAACGCTATAATCATCGAGTGTGGACACTATTCTGAGATTGTATGTTCCCTCTGCCAGATTATTGAAAGTAAAGGTTCCGTTCGAATCGGTAAGCGCCATACGGTCGAATCCGAATGCAAGTATGAACACTTTACGCGGGTCACCACCTTCGGCCAATACGATTGTTCCTTTTATGGCACCTACCGGTTTGAGTATCGCTGGAGGAAGTTGGATGGTCTCTTTCTTGGTGATTACCTCAATGGAGTCGATGAATACCGCGTTGTTTCCACTTGCCGCCTCGATGATGTAAACTCCGGACGACACCGATGTATCAAATGAAAAATTACCATTATTATCGGTGATTACCGAGTCGATTATATACAAACGTTGCGGGACGACGTTTCCTGAAAGCTCAGGCAACAACTCTTTGGAACGGATTACTACGTATACACCTGCAGCTGGAGTTTCGCCGTCAGGCTGAAATAGAGTGCCGGCCACATTTTCGGTTTCGGTTGCGGTACCGGTGAGATCGGGTTGCGAACACGAGATAACAAGAAACATGGCAATGCTAATGATGAACCACGGAACAATTGCCTTTTGTAAAAGGTTCATCAGATCATTCCTTTGTCCGTGTTAACGGAAAGAGTTGCATATTGAGCTGACAGACTCTGTCTTCGTTTTCACTCCGTTCAATCATGGCAAGAATCCGCTTTCTGCAGGCGGTAAGTTCCGCCTTGATATCATCACAGGTTTTTTTTGAAACACTGAAGGTAACCGTTGATATGTCACGGTCGTGTGCTGGGTGCCGGTCGATAGCCTCTTTTGCCAGATCCATCATCGCCTGCTGAAATCGGGCTATATTGAGCGATTTGACATCAGGGCCAGTTGTCACGATGGTATCAACTGCTTTATAGTATGCCTGCTTGTTTTTTGAGATTAGACCCAATTTTTTTAGAACACGGATAGCTTTTTTAGCCTGGTCGGTTCTGATGGTTGGATTTAGTGATTGGGCGATTTTAGCATAGTCATCGCTAAAATTGTCGATGGCCAGAAGTTCGCGTATGGCACAGTAATACCATTGTGAGTAGTACTCGTATTGACTGGCATCCATACGGTATGCTTTTGAGTTGTAAAATTTCAACAGCCGTTCGAAATAGAGTTGTTTCTCATCAACTGTTTTAGCCTCATTAAAGTAAACAAGTGTCTCGAAATATTCCTGCTGCTTTGGGGTGAGTTTCATGGCTCTGGCAAATCGGAGGATGAGACTGCGGGTGATACCCGTTCTGCCGTCGACAATGTCCTTATAGAGCCCTGATGAGTTGAAACCGGCTTTTTTGGCGAAATATCGATAGGAAAAAGCCGGATTTTTTGCTTTCTGCTTTTCGTAGTAGTCTCGAAGGTACTGTCGGTAATTGGTATAGTCGTAGATGTTGACGCTCTTTTGCTTTTCCATAATTAATAATGTATCCAACTTCTGCTGGAAAAGCAACTATTTTAGATAAAAAAGTGTTCGTAAATTACGAACGAAATATTTATATAATTATAAAATAAATAAGATAATATATTGAATTGAAACATGTTATAATGTTAAAGTGATCGTAAATAAAAATGGTTTTTATTATTATATTCGTATTAAAACTTCAGGGCATCTCGGGGTGGTCCGTCTTTTCGGAAAATGTTTTCCCTCCCTTTTAAAGGAAACTGGCTATCGCTTTTCAGTTACTACCTGAATTTTGCACGAAGTTGACATCCTTTGATTTAAAATAACGCATCTTTACCGCCCCAAGCCTTTATTTTAGGGCGATT
>JAFGNB010000261.1 GCA_016927235.1 Chitinispirillaceae bacterium | reverse complement strand
GTTGATCCCCATGCCCGGGGCAAGTGCAATAGGGTAGTTCGACAGGAGACCCATCATGATGGTGATGATGCCGCTTACCATGCAGGTGGCCAGAACCGTGGCGCCCTTGTCCATCCCCGCCGCGGAAAGAATAAGGGGATTCGCCGCGATGATGTAGGCCATGGTCATAAAAGTGGTGATTCCCGCCACCACCTCAATTCTGAGACTGGTATTGTTTTTCCTCAATTGAAACAGTTTTTCAAACATTGCAATCCCTTAACTCGGAAAAACGTGGAATCGAAACGTACGACCCGCCTCCCATGAAGCGCGCTCAGGCAACAGAACTTTTGATTAATTGGAAAATACTACCGGCGGGGATTGGAGGGGAGGCGAAATGATTTTCACTATCACCGAGAGGAACCGTAAAAAAAGAAGCATTGACCCTGCAATAAAATTCAGGATCTTTCCGTCTTATTTTTTCATCAGAAAGCCGGTTGCATCAAAAAAGAAGACTTTCCGAAATGCGGGATCGTTGAGCTGGATTTCAACGACATCGACAATTTTATTCTCATTGCTGATCACCGTTTGCCCTACGAGGAACCAGTCCTGACCGCGCTGGCCGTGCAGACCGGAGATGTATTGGTACTCCGCGGCAACCCCCTCGCGCTGGTTTTTCACGCCGCCGACGACCACGGCATCATGAAATGATTCCCCATTGCCGTTTGAGAAGGTGGCGGAAGCCACTTCCATGGGTCCGTCGGTGGTAAGGGTCTGCGGGGTGGTGCAGGAGAAGAGGAAAATGCAGATCATCAAAAGCATAGATATTTTCATAATGAGACCTCCTTGATATGCTCCATGATCTGGCTAGATTATACCATTAATCGCTTAAAATGGGAATCTTTTTATTTTTAGGAGGGGGCAGGAGGGATCATTTTCACTATTTGCACTTCACTCGGCCGGAAATTACCCGGGGCAGCGGCGCGCAGGCAGCTCAGGCCGCGCTCTTTCCGTTCCAGCAGTAGGTGCAGAGCTTTTCAACCGGCAGTCCGATGGCGCCGATCATGTCCTCCAGACGCTGGTACCTGAGCGACGTCAATCCGATGCGGTTTCGTATTTTCTCGACCATGGCGCAGTAGTTCCCGCTGGTGCTGTCGGCATACGCTTCGAGGTCGGGCTCTTTGCCGCCTTCGATCTCCTCGATTGCGCGGCGACCGGCCAGGTCCAGTTCGGAACGGGAGCGGGAAAAATTCAGAAACGGGCATCCGTAAATAAGCGGCGGGCAGGCGGGCCGCATGTGGAGCTCCTTCGCGCCGTAATTCCACAGTCGCTGCATGGTATCGCGCAGCTGGGTTCCACGGACGATCGAGTCGTCGCAGAAGAGCAGCCGCTGTCCCTCGGTGAGTTCGCGGATCGGGATAAGCTTCATCTTGGCTACAAGCTCCCTGATGCTCTGTTGCTGCGGCATGAAGCTGCGCGGCCAGGTGGGCGTATATTTTACAAAGGGGCGCCGGTAGGTGATCTTGGCCTTGTCGGCGTACCCGAGCGCGTGCGCAATGCCGGAATCGGGGATTCCGGAGACGTAATCGACGTCAACCGTGTCGTTTTCCGCAAGTTTCGCGCCGCTGCGGTACCGGGCAGCCTCGACATTGATTCCCTCATATTGCGATGCAGGATAACCGTAATACACCCAGAGAAACGAGCATATCTGCATGATTGGTCCGGGCTTGCAGCGCCGCTCAAAGCCGTCGGCAGTAATGAAAACCACTTCACCGGGACCGAGTTCATAGTCGATATCATAGCCAAGATTGGGAAACGCACAGGTTTCCATGGTTACGGTAAAACCTTTCTGCCCCTTGCCGATAATCACCGGTGTGCGGCCGTAGCGGTCACGGGCTGCATAAATCCCCATGGGAGTAAGAAGGAGCATCGAGCAGGAGCCTTCGATTGCATCCTGGACATGTTGAATGCCTGCCTCGAATGTCTGCTCCTGATTGATGAGCATGGCGACAAGTTCCGTGGGATTTATTTCGTTGCCGCTCATTTCGCTGAAATGAATGCGGCGTTCATTAGAGGCTTTCCGGGCAAGGTGTTCGGCATTCTTTATAACCCCGACGGTGACGATTGCATAAATGCCCAAATGGGAGCCGATGATGAGCGGCTGGTCTTCATGATCGCTGATTACCCCGATCCCGCTTTTTCCCGCAAGTTTCTGGACATCGTCATCAAACTTGCTGCGGAACTGCGTATTGGTGATGTCATGGATAAAACGTGTGATTCCACCGGCATTGAAAACGGCTAATCCGCCCCGTCGCGTCCCCAGATGCGAGTGATAGTCGGTACCGTAAAACAGATCGGGCACGCACGATTCATGAGAAACAACGCCGAAAAATCCGCCCATAGAGACCCCTTCCGGAAGATGATGTCATGATTGAGAAGGTAAAAAATATACCGTGTTCATCCAAGTGTCAGCAGGAATCTGCATCTTTTTGTCAGACGGTTTCTCAGAGCTATCTCCGGGTATCGGTTACGCTTCCAGGAATTATTTTGCATAGGTGATGCATTCTCATTTTTTAAAAAGAATCGAAGAACTGCGGGAAAAAATCAGAGGGTATGACGCCCTCTATTACGGTCGGGGAATTTCCGAAATTTCCGATGAGGCGTACGATGCGCTTTACCACGAACTTGAAAGGCTCGAGCGGGAGCATCCGCAGTTTGCCGCGGCCGACTCTCCCACGCAACGCATCGGCAGCGACCTGACGAAAGAGTTTCCCAAAGTAAAACACCGCACCCCCATGATGAGCATCGAAAACACCTATTCCGAAGAGGAAATCGGCGAGTGGATCGAGCGGTTGCGGAGGGCGGCGCCCTCGGCGGCGCTCTCCTTTATCGGTGAACTCAAGGTCGACGGGGTGGCGGTTTCGTTGATTTATGAAAGAGGGCGTTTCGTCCGCGGCGTCACGCGCGGCGACGGCGTGATCGGCGACGACGTCACCGCCAACGTCAGGACCATCCGCAGTGTTCCCCTTGCCGTCGATTACCCCCACCCCTTCGAGGTACGCGGCGAAATCTACCTGACGTTCGACGCCTTTGCGCGGCTCAACAGCCGGCTTGTCGAGAACGGTGAGAAGCCGATGCAGAACCCCCGCAATACCACCGCAGGAACGCTCAAGATGCAGGACAGCCGCGAGGTGGCGCAGCGCGGACTGTCGTTTATCGCTCACTATCTGATCAGCGACCGGCATACGGACACCCATACGGCGAATCTGTCGTTTCTCAACAACATCGGACTGCCGACGGTCACCCGTTCGGAACCCCTCGGAACGCGTGATGCGCTGTTTGCTTTCTGCAGGCAGTGGAGGAACAGACGGTTCGGTCTTCCCTTTCCCGTAGACGGTGTTGTCGTGAAGGTGGATTCGATTGCTTTGCAGAAGGATCTGGGGGCGACGGCAAAATGCCCCCGGTGGGTGATCGCCTTCAAGTATCCGCCCGAGCGGGCCGTCACGTGCCTCGAAAAAGTCGACGCTCAGGTCGGCAGGACCGGCGTCGTCACGCCGATCGCCCGGCTGACGCCGGTAGCGCTTGCCGGTACCACCATCAGAAACGCGACTCTCCATAACTACGATGAAATCGACCGCCTGGGTTGCCGGGAGGGCGACATGGTCGAGATCGAGAAGGGGGGCGAAATAATTCCGAAGGTGGTCAGGGTACTTGTCGAGAGGCGGTCGGTAAGACTGCCGCCGTTCATTCCCCCGAAGCAATGCCCCTCATGCGGCTCGTTTCTGGGAAGACTCGAAGGGGAGGTGGCGCTGCGCTGTTTCAATTCATCGTGTCCGGCGCAGCAGTTCGCCCTCCTCAACCACTTTGTCTCGCGTGGTGCCATGGACATTCGCAACCTGGGGCCCGCCCTCCTTCAGCAGCTGCTCGATGAGGGCCTCGTCGCGTCGGTCGCCGATCTCTACTTATTGACACGTGAAAAGCTTGCCGGTCTCGAGCGCATGGGGGAAAAATCCGCCGCCAGAGTGATCGCCTCAATCGAAGCCTCGAAACGCACGACGCTCGACCGTTTGATTCACGGTCTGGGCATACGAATGATCGGCGCACAGGCGGCCAAAGTGCTTGCAGGAAACGTCGCCGATATAACCGAACTTTTTTCAATGAGTTGCGACCAGTTAAGTGTCATCGATACCATCGGACCGGCCATGGCCCAGAGTCTACGACTTTACTTCGACCGCGAAGAGAACCGCCGGCTGATCGAGCGATTGCGCAACTACGGCGTGAACATCTCGGGAACCCCGAAACCGATCGACGACGGACCTCTCTCTAAAAAGACCTTTGTCCTTACCGGCACCCTCTCGCGGTTCACACGTGAGGAGGCGCAGCGGGAGATCGAAAAAAGGGGCGGAAAAACGACATCAAATGTCAGTTCCAGAACGGATTGGGTGGTAGCCGGGGTTGACCCGGGGTCTAAACTGAGGAAAGCGGAGAAGTTGCATGTTTCGATCATCAACGAAGGGCAGTTTGTTGATCTGCTGAGGATGAAATAGCTTATTTCAGATAAGAGATTATTATCTATGAAATTACAACCGGTTCGTCCTAAAGATCGTTTTCTCGTTTTCGGCTCGCCGTTGATCGAAGAGCCTGAAATCGAGGAGGTTATCGCCACGCTGCGCTCGGGATGGGTCGGCACCGGGCCGAAAGTCGCCCGTTTCGAGGAGGAATTCGCATCATACAAGGGATCCCCGCACGCCATCGCGGTGAATTCGTGCACTGCCGCGCTTCACCTCAGCCTTCTTGCCGCCGACCTTCCAGCCGGTTCGGAAGTCATCACCACGCCGTTGACCTTTTGCGCGACCGTTAATGCGATCATCCATGCAGGATGCCGGCCGGTCCTGGCGGATATCGATCCTAGAACCTTGAATATCGATCCGCAATGTGTCGAAGCCGCCATAAGCGGACGCACTGCGGCGATCGTTCCTGTCCACTTCGCCGGAAGGCCGTGCGCCATGGATCCGATCATGGAGCTTGCGGAGAAGCACCATCTGGCTGTCATTGAAGATTGCGCCCATGCCATCGAGAGCAGCCGGCACGGCCGGCCGACCGGGACATTCGGCGACTTCGGCTGTTTCAGTTTTTATGTGACGAAGAATATCATCACCGGAGAAGGGGGAATGGTGTTGACCCCCGATCCTGATAAAGCGGCTCGAGTCAGGCGACTGGCGCTCCATGGAATGAGCGCCGACGCCTGGAACCGGTTCGGAGACGAAGGATACAAACACTACTATGTCGTCGAGTGCGGATTCAAATATAATATGACGGATTTGCAGGCGGCGATCGGTCTGCATCAGTTGAAGCGGATCGAACAGTATCACAAGCGGCGTCTGCAGATCAGAAAAATGTACGATAATGCATTGAAATCACTTCCGGTAGTGCTTCCGTCGCCTCTTGATCCCGATACGACGGATTCCTGCCATCTCTATCAAATCCTGATTGATGAAAAAAGGACCGGCATCACCCGTGACCAATTTCTGCAACGGATGACTTTTCACGGAATCGGTGTCGGTGTGCACTACCTGAGCCTTCCCGAACACCCCTGGTATCAGCAATGCTTCGGATGGAATCCCGCCCTTTATCCCCATGCAAAACGGGTCGGCAGGCAGACGGTCAGCCTGCCGATAGGCCCGAAACTGCACGATGAGGATGTCCATGACGTGATTGCTGCGGTTGAGCGGTCGCTGAGTGAATGAGGTCATTACTTACTGCATCATCAATGAGTTGATGAAGAAATAGTTTTTAATGACGGCTGCCGGAAGGTATATTTGTTCAATTGTTGAACAAGTCGCCCGTGAAATTTCCGGGAAGCAAGATGCTATCGATGGGGCGCTTCTTCATCAAGGGTGTCGTGATTGAGCATCGTAACCTTTGGCTGTCAGATAGGTATGATCGAATATAAAGTTCTCAAGGAAATCGAATCGAATCCCCGGCATACGCAGCGTACGCTTGCGGGCAATCTCGGCGTCAGTCTCGGCAAGATGAATTACATTCTCGGCGGCCTGATTGAAAAAGGTATTGTCAAAGCGAAAAGGCTCAGGGATCAGCCCGGCAGCATCAGGTGGAACTATCTTTTGACGCCGGAGGGCATCCAGGAAAAAATCAGAATCACGCGCAATTACCTCGCCCGACGGCAGGCGGAATTCACTGCCCTTAAAAACGAGATCGCCGAACTGGAGCGCGAGGTGCGCGCTGAAAAGCGGGTGTAAGTTTCGGATGAATTCTCTTCATCCGTGAGAATAGATATTCCTTTTCCATCTTTTGTCGGATGGGAATGGGATGCGGGGTGATTGATTGGTGAAGGACCGTTTTTCAAGCACGGGACCTGATGGGGGAAAGGTGCGCCCGGAAAGCGCTGAAATATATCAAACCGAAGGTTTGTTATAGCGTAACAAAAGGAGGCTTGATGCCGGTGAGATCATCGGATTGGCTCAACCAGGCCATACGGGACCTTGAACAGGCAGAAGACAGTAAATCCGCAGGCAGGCATGAATGGGCCTGCTTTGCCGCGCAGCAGGCGGCCGAGAAGGCGATAAAAACCCTTCCTCGCCCCGTTTCAGGAAGGTAATTGAGAAGGAGGCGGCGTGGGTGGGAAAAACGGTGACAGGAAACGGATAAATGACGACAGTGACGAATGACAATTTCCGCGCCGGTTTTTCCGATGCCGGAATTATCGGAGAGAGCGATGAATGGCGATCCTGGTATGCGCTTACTCCTCGGGATCGCTGGGATGCATCAATGAAATTGTGGGATTTCTACCAGAAAGTCGGAGGAAGTCTTGACCCCGAACCCGATTATCAGAGTCCTTTCAGTTCTGCATGGTTGCCGGGTGCGTTTTCTACTCATGGGCGGACAAGCATGCGTTGTCTACGGAGGATCTGAGTTCAGCCGCGATACCGATATCGCCATCCTACCCGAAACGGGAAATCTGGACAAACTTCGTACGGCGCTCAACGAATTGCGAGCGGAGAAAATCGCTGTTCCCGACCTTTCGATTGAGTTCCTAAAAAAGGGGCATGCGGCTCATTTCAGATGCAAACATCCTGAGGCAATGGATATACGCATTGATATCATGGCCGTTATGCGTAATGCATCTTCTTTCGCAACGTTATGGGAGCGTCGCACAACAATGGACCTTGGGGATGGATTGACCGTTGATCTTGTTTCGCTTCCCGATCTTGTGGCAATAAAAAAAACGCAGCGCGATAAGGACTGGTCGCATATACGACGTCTTGTCGAGGCTCATTATCTTGAGAACCGCAAAAAAAAATCTTCTCAAAACGTTCGATTCTGGTTTGCCGAGGCGCGGACGCCGGAGATCCTCCGCGAACTTGCCGGGAAATATCCGGCGATCCTGCGGGATATGATAAATAAACGGCCCGTGCTTGGCCTTCTGCCGGGGGCTGCGGACCGGTCATTGGCGGAAGCATTGACCAACGAAGAGATGAGCGAAAGGGAAGCGGATAAGCAGTATTGGCGGCCGCTTCTCGAAGAACTTGAAAGGATGAGGCATAAAAGAGGATCTCAATAAACGGTATTGTCGAATGGAGAAAAAACCAACGCTGATAGTTAAAGAAATAATCCGTCGTGCTGCAGAATAACTTCCCGACGTTTCATTTCGCACGCGTATATCGAAGCAATAGCCAGCAAGGCTTACACGCATTGCCGGACATGCGGATCCGATGAGAATAATTATGGAAAAGGCGGATTGAAACGGAAACAGTGAACGACACCTCAGCCGTGGCGGAACGCATTATCCTTGAAGGGTATCGCCATATGCCGCCTGACCGCAAATTAAAGCAGGTAGCCGCTCTTACTCAACTGACGCAACGGATGGCGCTTACCCGCATCCGTGAACAATATGGCGCCATGAGCGAAAAAGAGGAACGGCTTCATCTGGCCTCACTCTGGCTTCCACGGGAGACGATGGTCCGGCTCTTTCGCTGGGATCCGGAGGAAAGAGGGTATTAAAAAATGTCCCTTGCCGACCCGGTCGTCGTTGTTACGAAAGTGACGGAGGCGCTTGATACCCTCGGTCTGCCCTACATGATCGGAGGATCACTTGCCAGTTCGCTTCATGGAATACCGCGAGCGACACAGGACATTGATATTGTAATCGATTTAAAGGAGCCGGATATCAGACCGTTGGAAAACCTCCTTTCACCGCATTTTTATTTTGATACGGAAATGGCGAAAAACGCGATAAGAAGATGTTCATCGTTCAACATAATCGATAAGGAAGAATTTTTTAAAATCGACATATTTATCAAAAAAGACGACGAACTCTCCGACGAGGAAATGCGCCGAAGAAAAAAACACAGCCTTGCCGATGCGCCGGGTCATTCAATCCATGTATGCAGCCCGGAAGATATCGTCGGCCACAAGCTTTACTGGTACAAATTAGGCGGCGGCGCCTCCGAACGGCAGTGGAACGACGCCCTCAATGTTCTGAAAGTCCAGGGGAAATCACTTGATTTCGATTACCTGAACCGGATATGCGCATCACGCGGTGTGCTTGACCTTCTGCATACGATTATTGCGGTTTCAGGTTCTTCGTTCGCTCCCAACAATACCTGGGGTCGCCGACCTGATGAGAACAATTGCGGAAAAGGCGGTCTGAGACCGAAATGATCGACACATTATTGCGCCTGGAAAGGGGACAAGATGAGTGAAAACGCCTCCGCGGAACGGCAAAGTCAGCACAGTGTCGGATCGCCGGTGCACGATCCGGACGAAATAAACCTGCTTGAGTACCTATATGCGCTGGTAAAAAACAAATGGCTTATTATCGGTGTTACTCTGTTTGGTCTGATCGGCGGTTATGTGGCGGCGCTTGTAAAAGGACCGACCTGGTCGGCGGAGGCGGTTATCGCACCGAAGGAGGATGAAACAAAAAAAACTCCCAACCTGTCGTCGTTCGGCGCGTTCGGCGGACTGGTGGCGAGCCAGCTCAACATCGGCGGCAACGCCAGCCTGGAAAAGATAGAGATGATACTTGACAGCAGGGATTTCAGCGCCCGTTTCATCGAAAAATATAATCTGCTCCCCTCCCTTTACCGTTATCAATGGCCGAAGATATATGCAGAGGAGTGGGATTCAGCGGGGGGGAAATGGAAATCGACGTTCAAAAAACCGGAACCGCTCGGAATGGGGGATTTTTTTAAAGGCACCTTCGTAAAAAAGAAATTGAACGATAATAATACCATGACGCTTGAAATTCGATCACGCGATTCCACCTTGTCGCTGCAGCTTGCCGGAACGATCGTTGAGTTTCTCGACGAG
>JAFGNB010000260.1 GCA_016927235.1 Chitinispirillaceae bacterium | reverse complement strand
TCGACCGAAGATGCCATTGCGTATCTCGAAAAGGCCCACAAGCAGGCCCCCGACAGTGCAGGGCCGATGATTGCGCTCTCGGCTGCATATATTGCAGCCGGCAAGTCTAAAAAAGCGATTGAATTTCTTGAAAAGACCAAAGCGGTGCAACCGAAAAATATGGAAATTCGTAAACAGCTCGTCAAAGCGTACGAGAAAACCGGACAGGATCAGAAGGCCGTAGAGGAACTGAACGGGGCGCTGGAGGTGGAGCGTGATTATGAGTTACTGCTTTCGGGCGGGAAGTTGCTGGTGAAGATGGGGAAGTTGGATGATGCGGTCGTGATGCTCGAGGAAGTGGTCGGTATAATGCCCGATAATATCGACGCGCTTATGGTAATGGCAAAGGCCAAGCGGGGGCAGCAGAAAGCGGACGAGGCGGTCGAAATTTACAAAGAGGTAAGCGTGATCGATCCTAAATACGCTCCCGCCCTCTATGAACGCGCGGAAGTGCACCTCGAAGAGAGCAAAACGAAATGGGCTGAAATGTTTTACCAGCGTGCCCTTGCGGCTGATCCTAAGTATGCCCTTGCCGAGGTCGGATTGGCAAAAGTAGCCCTTCTTTACAAGGATCGCAATACCTGCGAAGAACATCTTGCCAGGGCCAGTTCCATGGCTCCGGATGACGCCGCAGTCCGGAAGGCCATCGACGAAGTGCGGAACCCGAAGAAGCAATCCGCAGCAGATGAAAACGTCACATCGACGGAAGCGTCGGATGATAAGAACGCGGCGCCCGGCGATGAAGGCAAGAAAAAGCATAAGAAAAAGCGCAAGAAGTAAAGTAACTTCTGATCTCCGGCCGCTCTGCGTCGTCACGCGTTACCAGTATCGATACGGCGTACGAGGGAGATCATCGCGACGTTCCCGGCGCAGTGCGGCTTTTTCTGTTTACGGTTGCCTGTCAATCAGTGATGGCGGGCGGTTGAACAGATTCCTTTCTCCCCCTTCTTTCCGTGAAAAACCTCCACGCAACCAGGCCGATTGCCGCAAAGAGTGAAGCCAGGGTAACAGCCAGCCCCCTGCTGAATGCATCGTCGTCATAGCGGCAAACGACCGTATGTTTCCCCGCAGGAACGGCGATCGCACGCAGCGCGTAATTCGCGCGGAGCACCGCTGCTTTTTCACCGTCGATCGTGGCTTTCCATGCAGGATAGAAGATCTCGCTCATTACCAGCAGCGCAGGCCGGTCAATCGATACGTCGGTCACGATGCGGTTGATGCTCCATGAAACGATGCGCGCCGACGCATTTCCCGGTGCTCTGCGGCCGGCGGGGACGAAATCGGGCTTCTCCTCGAGGATTACTTCGTTGACATGATCGAAGCCGGGATCGTGCAGCGTCGGCAGGATTCTTTTTTCGTCGGGTATCAACCGGTACGAAGGCACCATCCGCGCGCGCGGAAGGCAGGTCGGATGCGGTATGATACTCATCGTGGACGACTGTTCGTTGACATCGATTTTATACCTGATGTTCAGGATATCGAGCGTGCGATCCTTACGGTCCATGAGCTGCCGTTTGAGGCGCAGGGGATTGTATCCTTCCATCAGGCAGATGGAGTGTACGGTTCCCTCGTTGCGGCGGAAAATGAGATACGGCCCGCCGATCTCGTCGCTGCCGGGCAGGGAACCGCGGGAGTTGATCCGGAAAATCCCTTTTTCATTCTCCTCCTGCACCGACCGTATCAGCCTGGTTTTTTCATATATTTTACGCGGGTCGTTTTTCATCGCCGCAAAACCGTAGCCGAACAGCAGAAGGTCGCAGAGGAGTATGGCGGGAAGGAGCAGTGAAAAACAGCGCGCTGTCACTTTACGGTAAAGCCGTCCTGCTGCAACGCCGAAGCTGATTACCGCAAATACGGCGCAGATCCACAACTGTGCGGCGGTGAACGGATAGACCGTATGCGAAACATATCCTTCGATTCGCGCGCCGTCGTCACCAAGAATGCCGCTGTCGATAATGAAGCGCGTGATTGCCGGTTTGAACACACCGGTTGAAAAGACGGCCGACGCGAGCAGGAAGACTCCCGTAAAGCATGCGAGGAGCATTCCCCCTTTCCACCGTTTGTTTCGGGAGAGGCTCGATGCCTCGGTAAAAAGCCAGTCGATGCCGTATGCCGCGAGCAGCGACATGGCGAGAGAAAAAATAATGCCGATGCGCGCGGGATTGCGGAAGAGCCTGAAACCGGGAAGCAGTGTGTAGGCCAGTTTGTAAAAAGGCGCGGCATCGCCCATGGCGATGAGAAAGGCGCCCAGTGCGACGCTCCCGAGAAACATCACCGGCGGCTGTCGCGAAACGAAAAGCGCCATGAGCGCAAGGATAAGCGGCAGCACCCCGAGATAGAGCGCCGTTTCCCAGTAGTAATGCGCACCCGGGTCGATATCTTTTTCGATTTTTCCCCAGTAAACGGGCGCCTTTTTGCGCAAATTGTTCGGCGTACTGAAAAAATTGGGTGCAATCAGGGTTATGAAACGGTAGGGTCTGAAGGATCCCTGCGCCGATTTGTCGAACTCAAGCTCGGGGCGAACCGATTCCCTGCTCAACCGGGAGGTCGGCAGCAGTTGCACCGACGAGAGTCCGGAACCGAGCAGAACGGACAGTAAAAAAAACGCCGCAGGGATTGTCGTTCGCTTAAGGGTTGCGCCGCTTCTGAACTGTTCGATCAGATGAAAAAGCAGATAGGCGCCGAGAAAATAGTGGAGGTAGACATACATCTGCGGGTGACCCGCAAACGCGACAAAGCAGAGCAAAAAAGCGGTCGCGACCGCATAATAGAGGTTCGATCGCAGAAGCGCCCGCCGCAGCGTAAGCAGCGACAGGGCAAACCAGGGCAGCGCGTGGATCATGGTTACATGAAAAATGTGGGCAGTGGCAAATCCTCCCAGCATATACACAAGCCCCGCCAGAAGCGAAGCGGTCCTGCTCCGCCGGAAATCGCGCGCCAGCGCATAGGTAAAGACGCCGGCGAGCATGATGTGCAGAATGATCTGGTATTCGAACAGTACCGCACCTATTCCGTCGGGCCCGCCGAACGGAACCAGGAGCAGATTAAGCGGATAGAGCACCGCCGACTGGATATCGGCGAAAAACGGCATGCCGGAAAAGCTGTAGGGATTCCAGAAAGGAAATACCCCATGGCGCAACGCCCTGGTGGCGAATGTACGGTAGGGAAAATACTGCTCGATGAAATCATTCCACATGGTCCCCTGCAGGGAAACTATCGGCCAGTAAAACAGAGCAGCCGCCAGAACCATAAAGGCGATGGCGATGCCATCCTTGCCCGGCGGCGAAAGAGAGAAGCGGGACTGCGAATGAGGCGGAGGAGGTGCTTCGCTGGCGGCGGTTATTTTTCTTTTCCTGCTTGACATCGTAACTCCCGATCAGGAATCACTTCCCGGCAATGGGGGAGGGAGCGGCTTTGGCGCTTTCTTCTTCTCCCCGATCAGACTCTGCAGTATCAGTATTCCCATCCCGATACAGACATAGGCATCCGCGAGATTATAGAGAAAGGGCCAGTCGAGGATGTTTCCGAGATGCATATGAATAAAATCGACGACATGACCGAATCGAAGCGAATCGATCACATTTCCAATGGCGCCTGCGAGGATGAGCAGAAACGGGAGATGGAACAGCAGCCCCTTCCTGCGGTTGAAGAAAAGAAAGATTGAAAGACCGATGCTGAGCAGTATCCTTACCAACAAAAGAGCGTTTCTGCTGAACGCGTTGTTTCCCCTGTTGTTAATGCCGAATACCATTCCGCGATTCTCGGTGTACCCGAGTTCAAGCGCATTTTTAATGCAAACGCGCACAGGCCTATTTTTCAGATTCGTTGCAGCCCACTGCTTGGAATACTGATCGCTTGCAATTCCGGCAAACAGAATGAGAAAAAGAGCAAGATATTTCAGAAGAGACTGCGGCATAAAGCTCCTTAAAGGGGAAAAAGGATTTTTTTATTTCACGCAGAGATGAAAAATAGTACCAGTGCTCTGTTTTTACCAGAGAATCGAGCATGACGGCGATGGAGGGAGCGTAGTATTGAAGCGGGAGGGCCGCCATGCCTCGTCCCGCTGAGCGGGACCGGTACGGCGCCCGCGCTCCGGGTCCCGCATAGCGGGATGGCCCAGGCGGCCGCCTCCATGAGTGCATTTGTCAGGTGCATCAGCGATTCTGCATTCAAACGCTCATTATTGCTTTGATCGCTTTTTTCGCAAAAACAGGTGAATTTTTGCTTAAACGCGTCCATGGCGGCATGTAGTATTTTTAAAGACGTCATTTACATAATCTTCCTAGACTTGGGTGTACCTACTTGATTCTCAAATACATATCATGCCGTAAGGATTCGTAAATGACAAGAAAAAACCATGCATAGAATTAAAGTGACCCCCTTTATTATTATGGGTTATTCACTTAATTCAAGTGCCGTAAAATAATGCAGAGTGAATTCGTGGATTGGCAGGGGTTCCATGACGCGATGATAAGCAAGGGTATCGGTCAGTCTCTGGAAAAACTCCCCGGGGTTCCGACCTCGGACGCAGACCGGTGGAGGACCGCGGCCGCGAAATTAGATATCGGGGGACTGCAGGCGGGATTGTACTTGTTTACGGGGGACCCGGGGCCGACGGATCAGAGAAAAAGAGAGACTGCTTGGATAGGAGATAAAGAGTATTACTCTGGATATACAGCCGATAAATATCGTGTCGGAGCGCTATGGTTTGGCAGCGGCCCTGTGCGAATCGGAAGGAACACTGAGGCGATCAGACATTTCTTTCAAAATAAAGTGATACATGATCCTCGTGAAAAACCTCGGTTCACCTGTATGGATAGAACTCCGGAAGGGTATTTCTATTTCGGGTCGGGAAGCGGAAATACCATATGGTAAAAGAGATGAAATTCATAAGATTTATAATTGCGTTTAGAATATCGATCGTTATTTTATTGATATTTTTTATTAATTGCAGTTGGTTGAGTGATGAGAATGATAAGTTGACACTGGAACGAAGAGAATATGAAGGTGATGAATTAAAATTAAATGGTTATCACTACCATCCCATAGGATTTCAGAAAAGTTGACAAGTTGGCCGGCCACGTGACATGTTAAAGTTGCTTAAAACTTAACAAGGAG
>JAFGNB010000259.1 GCA_016927235.1 Chitinispirillaceae bacterium | reverse complement strand
GCTGTCGGTGGTCATCAGCGCCATCATGGTGGCATGGTCGAGAAGCTCCTGCTCGCTGCTCGTGGCGCGGATCGAATGGTCATGAAACATGTGTCCGGTATGCTCCGTATTCAAAAATCCAACCATGTTGGGATCCGGATTTGCGTTGGGAAGGTCGCCGGGAGTGAACTCGTTCTGTCCGTAGAAGGTGAAAATATTGTTTGACGATTCGGTTGCCGCCTGTCTGGCCGCCGAGGTGGGCCGCGTCGGGTCTTCGGCGAGACACATCGTATTCATGGGGGTTTCGTAGGCAGGGCTTTTTTTTGCTTCGTTAAGTCCTGCGCCCCAGATCGCTATACTCGCCCGGTTGCGGCCGTTGCGCACCATGAACCGCAGTTCATTTTTCATACGCTCGACCCAGGTGGAATTGGTCGTCGGTTCCGCATCGCAGCAGTGCCACGAAGGGACCTCCACCCAGAGCAGAAGTCCCACACTGTCGCACCCGTCATAAAAGGCGTCGTCCATGGGATAGTGAGCGCACCGCACGAAATTACATCCCCATTCCCGAAGGACCGCGGCATCCCGCTTCTGCTGATTGTTAGGGCATGCATGGCCCAGAAACACCCATTGATTGGTGCGGTTGAGCCCCAGGATTTTGAAGGGGGTTCCGTTGATGGACGCACCGCTGCTCTTGTTCCAGGCAATTTCACGGATGCCGACGGAACGATGAGCGCTCCGGCGGCGATAAATGTTACCATGCGGAATATTACGTTGTTGATTAACATGATAACTCCTTCTTTGAACAGACGTACAAAAACGTCTCTACCACTCCACAAGGTTATCCGCCTGCTTCTGATTCATAAAGCAGAGCTTTACCCGGTCGGCGGACACTGATGTATCATGGACGCGGACCTCGTCAATCTGACCGATGAAATTGAAAATCGTTTTTCCGTTTCCATGTATGCCGATGTAGGTATCCGGGCCAAGCCCGGCATAGTTGATCGGATTGACATCATGTGAAATTGCGCGTTGCACGCCGTCGATATATAACGTCTGCGTATGCGTCGTTGCATCTATTGAAAAAACGAGGTAATGCCATCCCGTATTTACTATATACTGTCCGGAACTGACTATCGCATACATGGAATCGTTGACAATAGTACTATTGTGGTAGGACCCGGACGTTCCAATCTCCTCGACATCGTCTATACGGATCAGCACCGCATCGCCGATTGAAATGATATCCTGTCTTCCCTCGGCATTCTCGGAACGTACCCAGGCGCTGAGCGTGACGTTGGGCGGTGAACCGAGCAGCCCCGGGATACGGATAAAGTTTCCGGATGCAAATGTTCGTGCATTACCGATAATTCCCGGTGTCGCGGCGCTGCCGGAACTTTCCCCGTCATGCGCTTCCGCCGTTGCGTCACCGATAGTGTCGCCGTTTTCACTCAGATGCCACACCCCGGCAAACCCGTCCGCGGTGTCGAATACCGCCCCGGAATTCGACGGTGCGGCGGCTTCGGCGTTTCCCCAGTACATCGTCAGCGATTGCGTGCCGTCGTTGCCGCGAACCGTATCGACCTTCACCCACACCTCGGCAAGCTCGGCGAGCGGGTTCCACCGTTCGATTTCGTAGGGTAACCCGACGGTATCCGCTCGGGCGAAACGGACGTCGCCGCCGTCGGCATTTGCCTGTGTAAAGTCAAAATTATTTTTCGTCAGGCGAATGAGAATCGGGAAATCAGCGACATCTCCGGCCACGTCGGCGCCCGCTGCCGTTGTATTGAGGCAAAAGCGACGCGCATATCTCCATCCCGAGTGCGCCACAACCGTCGTGTCTCCCGGGGCGACTTGGACATCGTACCGCAGAATAACGGGAGTGGGGTCGGCGGGCGTCGCATAGCAGAGTGGGGGAAGCGGCGTTGCGGAGGGAGCGCTCACGACCGCATCTCCGGTGATGCCGGCAATCCGGGCATACATGGTAGTTCCCATCACATAAACATATCCCGCAGCGGCGTCGGCGGTCGCGGGAAGCATAATCCTGATTGCGCCCGGATGACGCAATGTATCGGTCGGTACCCGGATATCTTCTCCGGAAACGTCAACTCCGGTTACCAGCGCCTTTTTGCCGCTTGCCGTATCTTTCGCCTCGATTGAATAGTTGCCCTGCGCGATATGATCGAACGAATAACTGCCGTCGCTCGCGGTGGAAGCGGCAGTGATAGGACTGTTTTGATCGGCATCGCCGGGGTTGTAATCCGATGGGATGAGAAGAACCTTCACCTTTGCCGAAGCGCTCCCGTTTTCAGTGATGAAGGCTCCGGCTACGACATTTCCGCCCTCGGTGCCGCCGCCGGAAACCGGTTCGGAACAGCGCGAAAAGATCAGCGTGGTCGTTACGCAGGCGGCAAATGCGCTGAGAAATGCGCGTCCTAATCTATGCATTGCCGTCTCCCCGCTGTCTTGTTACGGGAAAAAGCTGGATATTGCATTGATACACGCGATCCGGTTTTCGCTCGTCCTTCGCCATAAGTAAAAGCCTTTTTCGGAACGCCTGCACCTCAGATTTGACCTGTGAGAAGCTTTCCGCTGAGAGCGTCAGTGAGACGAAAGAAATATCCCGCTTTTCGGCCGGGTGTCTTTCGAGCGAACGCTTGGCCATGTCCATGGTGGCAAGCTGGAAGTTGGCGAGCTGGACCGAATGCACTTCATCTCCCGTAGTGATGAGGCGGTCAACCGGCCGGTAGCACCCGTTGTTGTCTTTCGTAATGAACCCGAGTCTTTCCAGGTCGCGGATGGCCGCTTCAGCCTCTTCGGGCTTTATGGGCGGATCGAGCAGCCCCGCCAGCGCCTGATAATCGCCCTTGAAGTCGAAAAAACAGAGCAGATCACGGATGTAGACGTAATACCACCGGGAAAAGATCGAAAACTGATCGTCGCTTATGTGCGCAAGACCGGTTTTCCTCATGGCAAGAAGCCGGTCGAGGTACTTTTTCTTTGCCTCGATTGATTTTGCATGAGTATATGCCACCATGTCATTCAGGTAGCGTCGCTCACGGGTTGCCAGATTGATTATCTTGCCCAACTTTTTACTCATCTCCTCGTTAAAATTTTTTTTCCCCCTGATAACATTGGACAGGAACCCCGTCGAGGAGATACCCATTTTTTTAAGAACCGCACGGTGATTCAGCTGTTTCTGAAACTGCTTCTGTTCAACAAAGAAATCACGCAGATAGTCACGGTAATTTATATAGTTATATATGGAAGGCATAGGTATGCTTTTTTTGCTTACTTTCTACTAATATATTAAAAAATATTATACTGCCTTATCTATTTCAAATTAATCTTTCAACATATTGATATATATATATTAAGATATTAATCAAATTTATTCATTTTGCTTACTATTTTGCTATATTTATGATAGTCATAACCATGGCGTACGTGTTCGAATACCCATAAGAATGGTATGGCCGTACGCTTTAAGGGCAGTGAAATTGAGGAAAAAACCTTCCGGATTTCAAACGATTGCAGGGAAATCCCTATTTAAAACCGAAAAAAAGAAAAAGCTTATTCATTATATTTAGTTATATATAACTCTGTTTTTATAAAATATCCTTCGGATGCAGCTGCTCCCTTACCGGGTGAAGCCTAAAGAAGAGGAAATTTTACGGAAATGGACGCACCACTTATCAAGGAAGTTCGCATGAAAAAGGCCTTGTTCTCCGCAGCAATTGCCCCTGTAGTGGCAATTCTTGCTTTTGGTCTGTTGTCATCCGTCGGCGCCGCACCGTTCGAACACCAAAATTCGAACAGGATTGAAACGCAGCTCGATACCGGATGGCTTTATAATGACAAGGATGTATCAAACGGACAATCCACATCGCTCAATGAAACGGGGTGGATGCGGGTCTGCGTACCGCATGCGAATATTATCACCAAACACGCGTTTTTCGCCGAGCAGGTGTTTAATTTTCTCTCCTGGTACCGCAAGCATATCACTCCATCCGAGGAGTTGGCCGGACGCCGGTTCCTGCTTGAATTCGAAGCGGTATCGATCAGTGCAACCGTTTATGTGAACGGGACCGAGGTGGGAAGCCACAGGGGCGCTTACACCCCTTTTACCATCGATGTTACCGATCAGATCAACGCCGGCCGGGACAACCTGATCGCGGTCAGAGTCGACTCACGCAGACAGAGCGACGTTCCACCCGAAGGCGGCGGTATTGACTTTATGATTTTCGGCGGTATGGTAAGGAACGTGAATCTGATTGTGGTCGACCCGCTCTATGTGGAATGGATTTTCGCGTCGAACCAGAATCCATCCCAGAGCGCGCCTTCGAACCCTACCCTGACGGTGAAAACCCGGGTGAACAACGGCTCCTCTTCCGCTAAAAGTTGTGTCGTGACCACTAATGTCGTGGATAAGGACAATAACGTGGTGGCGACGGTTTCCAGCATGGAAAGCATCGCGGCAAACAGGAGCCATGAGTTCAGTCAGACGACCCCTGCGATCTCCAATCCGATGCTGTGGACTCTCGACACCCCTTATCTTTACACGGTGTATACCCAGGTGCAGGACGGGGAAACGTATGTTGATGAATACAGGGAAAGAATCGGCATCCGTACCATGACGATGAACAAATCGACCGGAGGCTTTTATCTCAACGGGAAACAGATCAAACTCTTCGGTCAGAACCGGCATGAAACCTACCCGTACCTCGGTCGGGCCGCACCGAAACGGTTGCAGAGAAAAGATGCCGATATCCTTAAATACGAAATGGGCTGCAACATGGTCAGAACGTCGCACTATCCTCAGGCCCCGGATTTTTTCGACCGCTGCGACGAGATCGGTCTGATCGTCCTTGAAGAGATTCCCGGCTGGATGCACGTGGGAGGATCGGCGTGGAAGGAACTGGAAAAGCAGGTACTCAGGGACATGATCATCCGGGACCGGAATCATCCCTCGATTTTTACCTGGGGAGTGCGGGTCAACGAATCGGCCGACGATAACGTATTCTACGGGGAAACGAACGACATCGCCCACGAGCTCGACCCTTCCCGGTTGACCTGCGGGGTCAGACGTTCGAACAGCGATCCCGCCACCAGTTTCCTGGAAGATATCTGGACGCAGAATTTTATCGACGCTTCACCGAATCCTCCGAACATGCCCGTTATCACCAGCGAAGAGATCGGACATGGATATCCGGCCAACTCTTTCAGCAGGGAGGATACCCTGGTCAATCAGGCCCTTCTGCACGCCGCATCCCATAACAAATCGTACGGTGAGAGCAAATGGGGCGGCGTGCTGGGATGGTGCGCGTTCGACTACGCTTCGGGCCACTCCAATGCCGTTGAGAAAAACGAAAACCGTTTCGTTTCAAACCACGGCGCTGCCGACATCTTCCGCATTCTGAAATTCGCCGGTTATTTTTATCAGTCGCAGCGCGATCCCAAGGTATACGGTCCGATGGTCCATATCGCCAATTTCTGGAGAAACGGCTCGCCGAATAGTGTGGTGGTTTTCAGCAACTGTGATCAGGTGGAATTGTTTGTCAACGGTACGTCCCAGAAAAAAATATCCCCCAACCTTTACAACAATCTGCCCTCGGGGTGCTATCAGTGGAACAGTATCAGTTATTCCTCCGGAAACCTCAAAGCCGTGGGGTATATCAACAACCAGGAGGCTGCATCCCATACCTGGCACACGCCGGGTTCACCCACGAAGGTTACCCTTACTCCCGACACCTCCGCTATTTTCACCGGCGGCGACATGACGCGCGTGGTGATAATGGTCGCCGACGATAATAATCCGTTTGTACCCTATGATAAAACCTCGGTGACGATATCGGTAAGCGGTGCCGGTGATTTTATCGGCGAATCGCCCATTGCCATGGAGAACGGGGTTTCAGCCTTTTACGTGCGTTCCCGCGCAAGCGAGACCGGTGAGATCACCTGTCGGGCAACAGCCTCAAATGTAACTGCGGGCAGCGCCACGGTTACGGTTGTCCCCAAACCCGACGGTAAGACCGCAACCGCAGAGGCCGCCCTGCCTGCGGTAACGCGCTCGATTGCGCAAAAATCAATATTCAAGCGGGTAATGGCCGGCTCGTTCGTCCTACCCCGGTGGGCGCGGGAGGGCGCGCTTGTAAGGGTTTACGACCTTTCGGGGAAACTGGTATACAGGACAAGCACACCGGAAGCAGTACTCAACCTCAGCGGGATCGGCGCTGCCGGAAATGTCTATCTGTTGAGAATCAGCCCTGAAATCTCTCCCGTATCAAGAGGCGGCACAATGTCCGCACCGGCTGCACGGCATGGTAACCATTGACATTTGACAGAAAGAGCGATGAATATGAAGGACAATCGTATCAGCAGACTTTATCGGCAACCCGGCGGACTGCTGCTTCTGCTTTTATTCACAAACGCCTTTTCAGCGACCTCGACGCTCCCTTCCAAAACATCGATAGTAAACCAAATTCGCAGGGTAAACGACTACTGGATGATGGCAAATCCGGAATACGGAACCAACGAGTGGGATCGTGCCACGTATTACAGCGGACTGGTACCGCTGTACAACACGCTTCGCCAGCAGCACTATTATAAGTATGCAGTCAACTGGGCGACGCAGCACAACTGGGGACTCAACGGCGGCATTGCAACGCGGCATGCGGACAATCACTGCGCGGGACAGGCGTATATCATGCTTTATGAAATCGAACCGGAACAAAAGCGTGTCAGTGCGATCAGCGAAAGTATGCAGCGGATGGTATCCAGCACAACAATCGACGACTGGTGGTGGTGCGACGCCCTTCATATGGCGCCGCCGGTAATGGCGGCGCTCGGAAAAATGAGCAATGCCGACTCCTATTACACCAAACTTCAGTCGATGTGGAATGATACAAAAACCCGTCGCCGCTTGTGGGACACCTCCGACCATCTATGGTTCCGTGACGAGGACTTCCTTCCGCCCAATCTCACCCCCAACGGTAAACACATCCACTGGAGCCGCGGAAACGGCTGGGTCATAGCGGGACTCGCTAAAGTTCTTTCCATTCTGCCGGAGGATGCTCCGGGACGAAGCGACTATGTCACCGTTGTAAAGCAGATGGCCGAGGCGCTCAAATCCGTCCAGCGGTCGGACGGTCTCTGGAATTCAAGCCTGCTCGACCCCAACCATTTCGGCGGCCCCGAAGCAAGCGGCACCTGCTTTTTTACCTTCGGAATGGCCTGGGGTATCAATAACGGCCTTCTGGGTAAATCCGACTATCTTCCCGTCATTGCCAAGGCATGGAACGGCCTGAATTCCGTGGCGGTGCATCCGGACGGCATGCTCGGGTATTGCCAGGCCATTGGCGCCGCTCCCGCAGCGAGTTCGTATAACGACACCAAAGATTACGCGATCGGTGCGTTTGTTCTTGCCGGATGCGAACTTCTCAAACTCGCCCCCGGAACCTTTCCGGATACCGTGAATATCGCACCCGGTACCGTATCGGACTTCTCGTCGCAGGAGGAGGGTAATCCGGCCGCGGCGGCGGTGGACGG
>JAFGNB010000258.1 GCA_016927235.1 Chitinispirillaceae bacterium | reverse complement strand
TCCCCAGTTGCAGATGCTGAAGCAGATTTCGTGAGCCGTGGGTACGGTCGGCTTCATTCTGGCAACCGCACTACGCAGGGCATTTCTGACGTTGGCATAGGCCGGTGGTGCGGCGGCTCCCCCGTTTTCGCACCAATCAACCTTGACATAGTCGATCCCCCAGGCGACGAACGTATCGCAATCCTGATTTTCATGGCCTTGCATGCCCGGCATGGTCCTGGCGCAGGTAAGGTGCGCCACATCGGTATAAATGCCCAGCATCAACCCTTTGGAGTGAACATAGTCCGCGAGCGCTTTCATCCCGCCTGGAAATCTGGAGCGACTGGCAACCATACCGCCGCGCGCATCCCGCGAAGCTTCTCCCCAGCAGTCGTCGATGTTGACATACTGGTATCCGGAGTCCCGCATGCCTGAGGAGACCATGGCGTCGGCGATTTCCTTTATCAATGTTTCGTCGATGGGGCCATGGTTCGCGTCGCCGCATTTGAACCAGTTCCAGGTGTTGAAACCCATCGGCGGCGTTCTGGCAAGACCGTTCTCAAGCGCCGCGATATCAGGAACGATGCACAGACCCGCAAACGATGCCGCAGCGATTATTCGAAATAGATTTGTTTTCATACAGGCCTTCCTTCGAAAATAGTAAAAAAGTCAGAAAGCGTATCCCATTTTAAGTTCCCAATGCCAGTGATCCGGTTGAGACATGCAGGTGAAGCTTTGCCGGGCGCCGTTCCAATACGTTGTCCGCAGATGGTCTCTTGAGAACAGAAGAATCATGCTGAAACCATTGATGATGTTTCTTTTTGCATACACGGACCATTTCCATTCGTTCCCCCGGTAATCATCAGGATTATATTCGCCGGGAATTACGTTAGGTACGGGCACGAAAAACTGTTCGACCTTGAAATAATCATCCGGCATTCTGCTTGGAAAGTATTCGAATTCGACAGCGAGAACGTCTAACAGTCTGAAGGTAGGGAAATTGAATCCGAACATCCGCAATATTCGTCCATTCAGATCGCCGTAATAGGCCGGATACGCATGTGCTGTGGTGTCGTCGATTTCTTCATATCCTTCGATAGGATCGACCATCATGACCTCTCCATATATCTTGAGATCTTCCTTTCCGAAAAAATCCGGTGAACCAAAGAATACCTTGGGGTCGATAGATGCCCGTGCCATGACTTTTGTCGCCTGGAATGAATAAAAACCGGTATCACCGTCCGCTTTAATGAATTCATTATAACCCGCAGGCCGAAATTCCTGGGTAATTTCCGGTGACGTCTTCGAGGTTGCCACCGGTATTAGCCTGGCTAAATCGACACCCAGGCCGATATCGACGGCGTTGAAAAATGTGTAGCTTGCGATACCACTTAAGGAAAAATCATACAAAGGGTACATGAAAGCTTCGCTCGTCAGTAAAAGATCGGCACGAAGGTTTCGAACGGCTTTGGTTGTTGCATGCAACCCTATAAGGCGCGCTTGCGGCCAGTCAAAATCGGTGAACACATAGGTCGGATAGGTGCCGGTCCTGAAAAGGTACTCTCCCAGGTGTCGGGCTCCCGGATTGTATTTATACGTGAACATACCGAGCGCCAATTGAACGACCGGTCGTTCCAGATTACCGAAGGAGAATATTCCGTCCGCTTCATTGATATACGCGACGCCGAACGGCCGGACGGTTTCCGGTTTGTTTCTGAATTCCGGGAAGGGATAGTTAATTTTGAACTCCGGGCTTACCACCACACGGAGTCGTTCGTGGGGAGTTGCTGAGAAGGTGAAACCGAGCAATGCATTGTTGGTCCATTGATGGTCGATCGGCTCGGCATCAATACCCTTGACTATCTGTCCGAACTGCCAGAAAGCGTATCCGTTTAAGTTGAACTTGCCCAGCGTGAGACCGGCTTCTTCATCCGACGCACTTACCGCCCCAACCAATAAAAACGTGGGAAGCAGAACCCACATATAGATAGTAAGAATTATCAGACGCATTTGTCCTCCCTTGGGAAAAGTGAGGGTTTCCGGTTCCTTCCGATATCGACCTTCTCTACTAAAAATACTCATTGAGGCTGCCTGCCAACACCTCTACGGACATCGGCTTGTGTCCGGTTTTTTCGACAATCGTTTTGGGGGTTTCTTGACCACCATATCGGCCGACGAAAATGACCTCGGTCGTCGACACGCCTTCGGTTTCGAGGTTGACGATCACCGACGTTTTTCCCGTTTACTGCTGTTTAACATTAATTTATACTCTTATCACTTTCTGCGCTTCGCCTTCTTTTACACCCATCTCCCGCGCGATGTTGTTATTTTACAGGTAATAGCTGTCCCGTAACGGCGATTTCCTTATGGCGCGTCACTCGTGCAATATAGACGCCGGGGGGGAGGCGGCTTCCGGTGGGTCTCCATACGAAGGTTCCATTTTTGATATCGTCGAGTGTAGTAACCAGTCTGCCTTTTGAATTGAAAATGCGCAGCAAAAGAGGCGCCGCTTGCGGATCAAAGGGAAGCAGTCTCATCATATAACCGTTGCCGCAGCGATTGATGATCAATCGACGGCTGAAGAAACGCCTTTTGTTTTTGCCCATGGCTGACGTGGCGGTTTGAATCCTGACATTATATAAAGCGTTCGTCCCGAGGTTGATGACAACATCCGAAACCGAGTCGACGCTTGCGGTAAAGGTGTCTGCATTCACGCCATCGACCATGACATGGTAAGTGCCGGGATTGAGCCCTTTAATCGACACTTTGGTGGCATGTGCGGTGGTTTTAACGTTTTTAAGATTGAATTCTATATACTCCTTTGCGGCTCCGATCACCGCCGAATCATATTGATCCTGTTCAAGTACGAGCGACATCTTGAGGCTTACCATGTTCAGCCGTTTGAAGAGGCCGTCACGGGGTATGATGACATATCGTGTGCCGTTTTCGGTCACCTCGCATCCGTAGCCGAGCAACCCGAAAACCGGGTCATTCGACACGTCGGCGCTGATGATCCGTAAAGCTCCGAAAAGGCCGAGATCCGACTCGCCGGTCAGCGGCCACCAGCCGTTATGCAAATTGCCGTCACCCAGGCCGGCCCGTTCGCCGATTGCCCGGGTACCCAATTGCGCCTGGTAGGTCCACGCCGAAGCTCCGATGTTTTCCGGATCCGCGTCTATCTGGCCTGAGTTGATATAGGCGATACACGCGATTTTCGTCGCATAGGCCAGCCGCAGGTCTTTTTCAGGCGTCGTGGAGTAGTTTCGTGCCCAGTCGTCGAGGCAATAACCCGCAAGCGCCGTGGTATACTGGAAGTTCCACCATGTTTCGCCGCAGGTGGTGGTGGGATCGATGTAGTAGTACCATACCGGCGCACTTCCCCTGCATGCAAGACTCTTGTTAACGACTTTTTGCATAATATCGGTGTTGTTGTTCATTTTAGCCACCGTATAGCATCCTTCCTCGCCCGTATTGTCGAACGAGTATTCCGATCCGTAAGGATAGGGAGTGTTTTTGATATTGTTGTACTTCCTCGTCATGTATGACGTAAGCGTCGAAGCCAGGGAGGCAAATCCGGCGTCCTGCAACGCCTTGATGATTTCGGGGTTGGTCTGTTCACCCATCAGGCCGGTATCCCAGTTATAGGAAACGCCCGATGAATAGAGCGCTTTGAATATGCTGCCCGCCCTGAAAAGCAGTGTGTCCCTCGGTTGCGTGTACGTGATGAGGTCCGGATACAATTTGGCTATTTTATACATGCTGAAAAATGTATTGTAGATGTGCGGATACGCATAACCCCGGTAAACGGGTTGCGTATTCGGCGGCGGGTCCTGGATGAAATCATGGATGAGAAAGTCCGTGTGGTGGCCGTCCATCAAATTGTCCCAGATGGTTGTTTTCAGATAGTGGTCAAGCGCGGTCACTTCCGAGGCAACGGGGAAATACACGTTTTTTTCAGCAAGGAACTCACCGTGCGGATACCCCCAGTCGTCGCCCCATCCCCAGTAACCGTCCCACAGGTTTCTCGTCGATTTCGTATCCATATTCCAATCGTCGAACGCCTTGTCGTACACCTTCCCGGGAGCCGAAACCTGTTTTTCAGTCATAAAAGCGGCGTGTTGCTGTATTGCAGAATCAACGGGAGCAATGATCCAGTATTGCAGCACGGTTTTTCGGCCTGCTGCGTAATAGACGGTGATATTGTTTTGCCCGAGACGGTTGAATTTTACCCGGTACAATTTGTGGTCGGCAGGCGTTGTCCCCAGGGGAGCGATCGCGGTTTCTTGCGGGTATTGGGCTGTCACCGAATCAATCGTGTTGGTGGTATGCAAATCGAACTTCGCCGTCATGTTCGTAGGAACGATCATACCCGGCACGACGTTGAAATCGATGAGATTTTCGGCGTAGAGTTTTTCTTTCAGCGCGTCCATGCTCGCCACTTTGAAGAATTTGAATGCGTAGACCTTGGTTTGATTAGGCGCAAGCGTCAAGCTGGTATTCGGCAGGTATCCCCTGCCGGTGCTTTTGATCCGGTTCGAATGGATATAATAAGTGCCGATATCCTGGTACTCCAGCCCGGCATCGGTCGCCGGATCCGGAGTGAGGAGGAGAAAGGGACCGATTCCGCTGGGCCGGAGGACATAAATGTACGACGCGTTGTTCGCCACGAAAGAGTGTTTGAGGCAGTGCGTCTCGTAAATTACTTCGTTTCCGGGCCAGGTCTGATTAAACGGCAGCGGGAATCCGATATCGCCGAACTCGATATCCTGCTCTGCGGTATTGGTGATGCTCATTTCCCAGGAGAGGTAACCGTTATTTAATGAGTAGGTCTCGACGAGCTTGAAATTTTTTATTCCCTGCGAGGCGGTCGAGTTTTGGTAGGTGACAGTGATGGTTTTCCCGTCTTGCTCCTGCGTCATGGCGTCGGAGGAAGCGGAGGTGGCGGCCTTGGTCCATGTGCCGTTTCCGAGACGGTAGGTAAAGAGAATCTGGCCGATGCGGGTTTTCTGACTTGACCCGTTCAGGACGTACTCGGTGGGATAAGTATCGCCGGTCAATTTAAGCGAGGTAATATCCCCGCCGCTTCCGGTCACGACCGTGAAATTGGTGTCGCTAAGAGTGTACCCGTAGATCGGGGAGATGAGAATGAGCGTAAAAAACATCAACGCGGAGAAAAAAAGTTTTTTTTCCATAAAATACGCGCATTCTTCCCCTGAAAAGGGGCCCTTTCCCTCCCGGCTGATGGGTCGGTGTCTCACTCGATAATATACTTCGAAAATTTAAGCGAAAAATAGAGCAATAACTGAAAATGTTGAAGAACGGTTCAACGGAATTTAATAAACAGCCCGATAATTAAGGATAATAACAAGGCACATTTTAATATATTAAATTTTATAACGAATAATTTTCAACACCATACCCACGATATCCTTGTGCTGAAAGTTAAGAAGTATTCATCACACATCCGGATGCGACATCGTCATCATGAAGCTATATCTTTCCGTTCGTCTCCCTCGGTGAGGGAGATGTCCCTTCAGTTTCAGGATTATGCCCAAGTGACGGGAAGAACCTTTGCTTTTTTTTAACCGTGCGTGGTACCTTTTCCGATAACGTCTCTGTTTCCGTGAAGATAATTATGAGACTGCCACTACGTTTACGATAAGGCTGATTTAAAGCGATACCATGATCGATATGCAGATTGCCATGAAAAAAACGGACACCTTACTCTTTGTTTTTTTATTAGGTACGTCCCTCATGGCTGATAATTTCGGCGAGTGGTTTTATTACCGCGACCTGACGATCAACACCTCTGCAGGCGGCGCCGATATTTCGACCAGCCAAATGAAATTCCCCCTGTTGGTGAGGCTTTCCGCCGCCGATTCCTCGATATTCAACGCTGCGTTGTCGAACGGAGCGGACATCCGGTTTTCGGGGGTAGGTTCCTCAGGGGGCATCGGAATTCACTATCCCCACCAAATCGAATTGTGGGACAGGACGAATAAAATCGCCGCACTCTGGGTATTGGTTGACACATTGAAAGGCAACAGCACAACGCAACGCGTCAGGATGTTTTGGGGGAAATCAGACGCCGCCGACAGTTCAAGCGCATCTGCGGTATTCGACACGGCAAACGGCTTCAACGGCGTGTGGCATTTAAGCGGCGGCAATTTCAATGACGCCACCGCTAACGGCTTTACCGCGGTAGACGGGGGGACGACGGACACCGAAGCGGTCATCGGTGGAGGCAGGAAATTCGATAACAATGACCCGGATTCCATAAAAGTCAATGGACTACTGAATTCAGCGAAAACCCTCACACTGTCGTGCTGGGCAAAGGTCGATACGGTGGACAGCGGAAAAGCCGACCTCATTTCCATAGCCAATTTCGCAACGCTGCGGGTTGCCGGCAACGGATCGTCGGATGCTGAACGGGACTCACTTGTGTCGTTCTATTATGATACGACGGGGACGTGGCCCATGCTTTTTCAACCTGGAGGCGCAAATGTGACGGTGAAGGCGGGCTGGAAGCATCTCGCGTACGTATGCAATCCTTCAGGTTCAGTACAAAGCCTCTATGTAAACGGCAGCAGGGTGGCGATGGGGACCAGTTCAACGAAAATCGCCTATACTTCCGGCAGCGATTATAATACGTTTTTCGGCAGGCACGGCACTGCGGGCAGACGGGACGCCGATTTGGGCGGATGCCTCGACGAGGTGCGCATCGATAAAACGGCCCGCTCCGCGGATTGGATCGCGTTGTGCTGTCAAAACCAGAAAACGGGCTCCACAATGCTGACCGCGGGCGCGATCACCCCCATCGCGCCGTCATCGTTGAGATACCCCGTCAATCCCGTAGAGTATTACGTCAATGTGACCGCAGCGGCCAATACGCCGACCTGCGTCGGCGCCGTCGATTCATTCACCATTGAGCCGCCGCTCCCCGAGGGACTTTCGATCAACCCTTCCACGGGAAGCATCGCCGGAACGCCGAGAGCGACCGCCGCCATTGCCAACTATGTCGTTACGGCAAAAAATAAAACGGGGTACGACACCGAAACCGTGGTCATAACGGTGTACGGCGCTCCGACAAAACTGGCGTATTCATCGGATTCGGTTTCGTACGTTTTAAATACGGCCATAACGGCCAACGTCCCGACCTGCACCGGCATCGTCGATTCCTTTGCCGTGTCCCCGCAGCTTCCCGCCGGATTGTTATTTGACAAAACCAGCGGTGCCATCACCGGGACCCCCGCCGCCGAAACCGAAAAAGCTTCCTATACAGTAACCGCATACAACCCAGCCGGTAAGGCAACGGTAATCTTGAGCATCACCGTAATCTCCACGCTGGAGGCTCCGGCGGATTTACACTACCGACGGAACGCTCTTTCCTGCATTGTCAATACGGCAATCGTTCCCGATACGCCCATGGTAACCGGAACGGTGACGGCTTGGACTGTTGCGCCGTCGCTCCCCGAAGGGCTGTCGTTCGATACGACAAACGGGATCATCGCCGGTACGCCGACGGTAATAATCGAACGGACGGATTATATGATAACGGCGAGCAACAGCGCGGGTTCTGCCAGGGACACCGTGAGCATTGTTGTTGCTCACGACATCTCCGCGCCGGAAAATTCCCTCCGTATTTCCGGCGAATACATGGGAGATACGTCGGTCAACGTTTATTTGGACAGTATATCAAGCATCGATACGTCGAGGACCGCCGTTATTGAAGTGCAATATGATTTCAGTGATTCCGTCAATTTTACCACTTCCACTTTCAAAGAGATTTCCGCGGCGGATGCGGTGCGCGAGGCGATAAACGACCGTTACACCATTACGCTTGTTAACCCGCTCTTTGCGGGGGGACAGCGTCCACTCTATTGCGCCGTGTCATTAAAAGGCGTCAATGCCGTCCAGCATCAGGAAAACAACGACAATCATGATCGGCAGGGCGCGTCCGAACAATCCCGTCCGCCTCATCGCCCGCACGTTATCGGCATCATCAATAGAGCTTTCCTGGCCGCCGGTTACGGGGATCGACAGCATTCGTATTTGGTATTCGAATAAAACGCCCGTGCCGCTCAGCGACGATTTCGTCGAAGATGAGTTTTCAGAAAAATACGTTGAGCGAGAGGCCGTATCGGACACTTTGTACGGCCTGATACCAAACACCATGTATTATTTCGGTATACAGGTCGGCAGCGGCGGCCTGTGGTCCCCGGTGACGGAAGATTCAAGGGATTCTGTAAAAACCGATACGCTCTCCGATACCGTCGCCCTACAAAATATCATTATTTTAGATACGGTTTTCTTTGATACCCAAACCAACGGCATTACGGCGATATTCACCGTTGACACCGGAGGGCACTTCAACGACACGCTGATCGCCGCACTATCGTGGTCTACCGATAGTGCTGCCATCGATACGGGATCGCGACCGTTCGGGCAATCCAAAACGAACATCAAACCACGGGATACGTTGTCCGTTCTGCTGGGAAACCGGGTACTTTTCGATACGACCTATCATGCGGGAATCTGGCTGCAAATAAACGGTTCACGCTGGTCGCCGCCGCTCAGCCGTTCCAAGGGATCGTTGCGAACGCCTGAGTTTACATGGCAGGAAATAGAATACGGCACCGGATTCGACACTTCCTATGCCGCCAATAAAACTTTCCGGATTTGCATTGATAAAACCGTTTCATCGCAAACCGGGATTGACACCAATACAATCATCCGCTGGACGCCGCCTGAAACCGCTCGGGGATTCATCCCGCTGAGCATCGGGTTTCAATTTGCGAAGAACGTTCAATCGGCGCCCCTATATGTCGGCATCAAATACGGCACGCTCCCTCCCGGCCGCCTGGCCTCGGAGGTGAGAGTGTACCGGTATGAAAATGGCGTGTGGCTGCTCGATAGAAGTCCGCTGTTTTTTAATGGCGCCAACGGATACATATCAGTTTTAACGAGTAATATCAGCGTTCCGTTTATCGCCATGATCGACACCCTCCATCCCGAATGCCTTTCGTTAAGCGCGATCGGGGATGCCGTGGCGGCCGGGAAGTCTGTCGCCGACAGTTTTTCGATAGGCGACAATATCTCCAATGTCCGGTGGAGTTTTCAATGCGCGAAGGGGGGGGATGCCTATGATCCGTCCGATGCATCGTCACGAGACACCGGTGCGCTCCGTTTTTACACGGAAGAAGTAAATACGTTGATCGAGTCCGGATTTGTAAGCGCGGATGAGGGCGTACGGGCGATTCTGGTTCTTGACGACGGCACCCATATCGACACGATAAACCTTTCACGAAGAGTGATCGGAAACAGCGGTACCGACGTTATGACGACGGCGGCCATGAAATGGGTTCCGGTGCGGGTAACCGCGTTTCTTGATAAGCCGCGAGCGCCCGATGCGCTGAAGGCACTCTGCCCCGATCGTGAATGGGAATACGATGAAACGATGTTCAGGCTGTTTCGGTGGTATTCATACAAGGGAAATGCCGCGCAACCCGCCGAAGATAAATGGGTGGAATACTCGGATGCTGCGGATTCGTTATTTTCAATCATTCCCGGAAGAGCGTTTTGGTTGAAGACGCGTACCGCCGTCACCATTGATTTCGGAAAATCCGTCACCGCGGATTTGACCAGGCCCGACACAATCAAGCTGCAACCGGCGGCATGGACTGACATGTCGATTCCTTACCGGTTCGATATCAGGCTGGGCGATATTATTGACGCGTCAAAAACGCTGTCGCCGTTTGTCGACTCATTGCATGTCATCTCCTGGAAACGGGAAAACGACACCGGAAACTACATCATAGAGGAGATATATTTTCCCCTCATGGAAATCGGCGAGCTCGCGACGACGATGACGGCGGGCGCCTCAGGTGGCACCGTATACGGTATCTATAACCCCTTGACGCAGCCGTTAGAGTTCATCGTTCCGCCGCTGCCGGTATCGATGTCGCGCTACAGTATGCAGGGAAGTGCCAAAAAGGCCGCCGCTCTCCCGTTGATTTTCAAAATATCGGGGCGGAGCGGCGACGGCTCAGTATCACCGGTTTTTATTGTCTGTCGAAAGGGCGGTCAGGGTCGGCGCTATTATCCCGCCGCACCCGTTATCGGCGCGACCGCAACCATCCGTTTATGCGATGATGCGCACCGCCACTACGGCTACGCAATCCAAGAAGGCGATATCGACGAGGATGGCGGTGTCGTCCATACCTTGGTTTTCAACAATTATTCGGATCACGCGGACCGTCTCAGCTATACCGTGGAAGCATTGAACGGCATGCCGGCGGATATGCGGGCCGCGATCCTGGATCCCGCTACAGGCATTTGTGAGCATATGACCGAAGCCCGATCGGTGGAGATCGAGTCCCGCGGGAGCGTGTGCCGTAAATTGATTTTAGGCAATGAAGACTTTATCGCGAAGGCGAAAACGGACGCATTGGTCTCCATGCTTGCACTTATCGGCGCTTACCCGAATCCGTTTAAGAGCACCGTCCGTATCCGCTTCTGCGCTTCCTCGGCGGTGGTGCGCAAGGTGCGCTTCGACATGTACACTACGTATGGCAGTAAAGTGTGGACCACGGTCGTATCGTGCGATAATTCCGCAGGAATGAGAGAAGTGGTTTGGAACGGAAAAAACGAAAACAAAGGACTCGCCGCATCGGGAATGTATATCGTTCGAATGACGGTGTTCAATATCGAGGGGGCACACAGGTGCATGTTCGAAAAGAAGATCATCTACCTGCACTAGTCTCGTAGCCTGAACCCGAATGCACCATATCAGCATGTAAAGCGCCTGCGGCGACGTATATGCCGGATACGGACGGCGTTTCACTACCGTATCCGAATTATCGACGCGAAAAGCGCCGATAATTCCCCGCTACGTATCTTATCCGGCTTTGACGGGATTAGAGCAGCAATCTCTTTACAATAGATCTCTGTCCTTCCGCCCGTACGCGTACAACGTAGATCATCAATGTATGGCGACCCGTATCCATCGTGTAGGTCGCCGGAGAGCATCCCGCCCGCCGTGCGACGACCTTGCCCTGAACGTCGATCATCTCCACGACATGCGCCCCCGTAAACGGCACCGACACCACCGCCGTTCCATTGCGTTTCATTACCTCCACCGTTTTCAGCAGGATGGTATTGGAATGGTTCAGTACGCCCACCGCATCGGTTGCGGCGCTCACGGTGAATCCGGTCTGAGCGTCGCCGGTGGCGTTTATGACGCACGAGCCGCCGTTGTCGGCGTTCCATGTCCAGGCCGACGACGGCAGATCGGCTCCGCCGCTCTTGACCGAGGACACCTTTTTAATATGGTAAAGCTCGATGCGGTAAGTGCGCTGTTTGGCGTCGGCGCAGTATTTCGATCCGGCGAAAGGACCGATGGTTACATCGGTCTGCTGCCGGCCGCCGTCGTCGGCGAATGTGAACGAAAACTCCGTTTTTACGGGTTTTTCGTCTTCATACAGAGTAAACGACCCGCTCTGCGGCGACTTGCCCGTTCCGTCGTTCGGCCATACCTGCACCGTGATGAGCGCTTCGGGTTTTTCGCCGATAAACTGCAGCTCCTCCTGGAGCGGAATGATCGAATTTGCCTTTACAAACAGCGGCAGGCGCATATTGGCCCGGTTGCCCTGATTGACATTATAGCTTGCGATGGTGGTCGGACCCTGGTACCTGAGCTCCGGAGCGCCCGCCGGAAAATAGTCGTACCATACCCCCGGGGGCAGGTAGATGTTGTGCCGCTTCCCGTCGCCGGTTCTGGTTTCCGTATTGTTGGCGAATCCGTTCTTGCCCCCTCCGTCAAGCGGACAGTCGTTGAAATAGGGCGATACGATGAGCTCTTCGCCCACGTAGCACTGCATGTACAGGCCGTACGTTTTGGAATCATTTTCGCCCCCGTTCTGGCACATCATACCGCGCCACACGGGAATGCCCGTTTCATGCGCCTTCATGCCGTAGGTGAAGAAGTACGGGATAAACCGGTAGTGAAGGTTGTCCCATTTATGCATGAGCGTCTTCATATCAGCGGGATAACTGCCGATTCGCCCGCATTCGGTAAAATCCTGCGCGTCTCCGCCCGCCCCTCCGGCCATGTGGATCGTATACATCGGCCGCATCGCGAAACTGATGTAGCCGAAATCGTAATTTTCTCCGAGATCGGCGTGGCTGTAAGCATATCCGACAAGCGCTTCCGAAATAGCTGATGTAAATGAACCGAATTTTCTATAGGCATTCCACTCCTGATTCAGATAATCACCCAGATGGTTTCCCGGCCACGACTGGCTGCTGAGTGCCTGCCACCCCCTGGAAATGAAGACGTTTGTCTCATCGCCGCCGTGCGCCTCCAGCCACGTATCCCACTGCGCCTTGGCCTGTTTGCGGCTGTGATAATTCATGGCGTCGTACCAAGCCCAGTCGAATCCATGGTCGATCGCCGTTTTACAATGGGCAACATCATCCAGCTTGTTTTGCGTGCACCCCTCGCTGCAGCAGCCGTAGTACCCCCATCCCGCACTCATGCCGCCGAAAAGGAATCCTTTGTCCTTGTAGTATTTGACCGCGCTCTCAACCTCGGAATTCCAGCATCCCGGATTGGGCACACTCGGCAGATACCCGAGATTGGTCCAGTCGAAGAAATTATCCATCCGGACCCAGTCCATGTTGAACTTGTTGTTGCGGAACATGTCGGCCCAGCCCTTCATCGTCGCAACCGAGGTGCCGCTGTGGAAATACATGTCCCGCATGATTCCGTAGAATTTTTTTCCAAGACGGGGCGGCCTCCCCGAAACAAGCGTGTATCCGGTCATCGCCGTTTTCCAGTCGCCGGCTATAAAAAAGTAACTTGCATAATCCATTCCCATACGGGGAGACATCGAGTACTTCTGCGTCGATCCGGTCAGGTCGAATCCCGCTCCCGGATCGCCGGCGGAAATCGGTCCCCATTGCGATTGTGAAGGATTTGGTTCCGCAAACAGGAAAAAGAGTCCGTAACCTCCGGTCGAATACATGTAACAGGCGGTTTCGCGGCATTTGGCATATCTTTGTCCTTTATTATCAAGGCTGAAATAGAAACCGTTATCCTGGACCCGGAACCACTGGAACGCAGTTCCCCAGCCGAAAAAGTGCTCGTCGGCGCCCTGAGTAAAGGTGACGACGGTTCCCGATGAATTCATCGCGCCGGTTTCCGCGGTGAGCGGCGTTGAGTTTCCGATCCGGTAGTAACTGATTCTGATCGGATTCTTCGCCACGCTCACGCGCAGGGAGGGCGTCGTGATGTCAAGAGCGGATGTACCATCGGTCACGGTGAGTCCGGCCACGGCAGGCCAGGTCCGGTTGACATCCTCCATGCCGAGCACGTCCTGGTTCGAAGCGAAGGTGCCCCGCGTGTCGAAACTGACGCGCACGATATTGGTATCGCAGACATATATCCGCAGCTTTCCGTTGGAAACGGTGATGTCGATCTGGTTGCCGGACTGGACATGCGACTGGTAGGTCCCTATCGCCGCACCGTAACTCACGCCGCTCATCAGCGCGGCGCAGCAGAGGCTCCGCCGTACCACACGTTTAAAAAGTGATTTTCGGTTCATTGTATCCTACCTTTCCATTCAAGAAGAGATGCTTTTCAATTGATATGCTCATTTGATCATCAGAAATTGAATATCGTTTTGACATGCCAGCCCCATTCATCCGGTTTTACCATCGCCTCCTCGTAATCATAATTCGTGGTCTGATAATTCATGGGCATCTCCCAGCGCTGGTGATCGCGGCCCAGCTGGCACACCACGCTGAATTGCGGAAATATCCGCCTCTTCATGTACACCGACCAGTACCATCGGGGGACGTAGGCGCCTCCGGTGTCGTATGCGGCGGTCAGATTCTTATAGTACGGCAGCGGCAACCCGTCGACAACGGACCAGGCGGCGGTGTTGGGATTGGGACTGGGATACCGCTCCAGCTCGAAAACACACTCGTCGAGGATTTTCCACAGGGGAAGGGTTATACCGACCATCCACGGCATCCTTTCGATCAGGTTGTCGTAACCGTGCGGATTGATCATCTCGCTGGTAGGATAATTCTTGAGACCGATGATGCCGATTTCTCCGTAGATTTTTCCTCCGTGCTCGCCGACGATATCGCGAAGGACCGATTTTTCCCCTCGGACAATTCCGAAAGGATCGACGGTCGCGCGGGCCATCACCTTGGTTCCCCTGAAAGTGTAGTACCCCGAATCGACGATCGCGGTGGAGTCGCTGTTGTAAATATAAAAATGATTGGAAAGCGTCTCCGGCGTGGTGACTTCGCTATTGACGGAAAAGAGGTGCGCCATATCGATGCCGGCCCCGATGTCGATTACCTTGAACAGCTTGACGCCGAGAACGGCGGCAAGAGAGATGTCCCAGAACGGCCTGATCTCCCGCTCCGTCAGCGCCAGCACGTCCAGTCGTACATCGAGCGGATCGTTTCCGTAATTGAAACCGGCGCACAATCCGGTGAGCCGTGCGAACGGACGGTCGAAATCGGTCAACAGGTAAAACGGATAGGTGCCGCTTCTGAAGAGAAATTCTCCGAGCTCGCGCACTTCGGGACTGTATTTGTACGGCATGATGCCCAATGCGACATCGAGCGAAACCGATTTATTGCCGAGCAACGAATACCGGGCATACCCTTCACGCAGAAATATCTCTTCATTCAAAAAATCGCCCAGGTTGTATGAATTGTTGTAAGCCGGGTTGTATTGCGTCCCCGACATGTTCATAAATTGACGGAACTCGAAACTGCCGCGCAGGAGAAGGCGCTCGACCGGTTTCACCGTAAAATTGAGCGTTCCGATCAGATGGCTGTACCAGACATGATCCAGGGTGCCGCTCTTGCCCGAATAGGTGATTCTGGCTTTGATCATTTCAGCGGTTTCAAGTTCCGCCGCTCCGCTCAATAATATCTTTTTCGCTGTTTCTGAAGTCACCGTATCTTCCGTCGCCGCAGCCGCCAAAAAGCACAGCGGAAGGATTATTGCGCCGATGGAATGCATGATCGCTCCTTTTCTACGAATTATTCCATGGCCGCACGGATTTTTTCCGGATGTCCCATGACAATTAAAAAGCGCATTGGTCATCAGAAGCTCAACCTTCCCACGAGGCGCCAGCCCCACTCGTCCGGTTTGACCATTGCGGTTTCAAAGTCATAGTTACTCTGCTGCGCCGGATGATATTCCCACCGCTGATGGTTACGCCCGATCTGGCATATCAGGCTGAAATTTCTAACAAGCCGCTTTTTCAGGTACAACGACCAGTTCCAGCGCGGGACATAGGTTGTGCTGTCATAAACCGAACCGCCTTGAGGGGCGGTCGGCAAGGGATACCCGTTGATGACGGGACGGAAATAGCTGTCGGGAAAGTAGGAGGGGAACCGCTCGACTTCCAGGGCGCAGATATCGAATATTTTCCACAGGGGAATGGTAAAACCCACCATCCAGGGGCTTCTCTCCCGGATGTCCAAATACCCTCTCGGATTATAGCCGTCGCTCGTCGTCCCCGGATAATCTTTCAGTCCGATGACCGCAAATTCACCGTAAATCTTTCCGCCGCTCTCCCCTAAAAATTCCTGAATGAACGTGCCGTCGTTTCCGCGAAGACGGCCGAAGGGATCGAGTGTCGCGCGCACCATTAGCTTGGTGCCGCTGAAAGTATAGTAATCGTAGTCGTTTTCCCAGTAGAGGGTATCGCCCGTAAGGGAGTCCAGAACGGCGGAAGAATCGGTCACGTATTGGTTTTTATCCTCCTCGATGGTGGTCAAACGGCCATCCATGGGGATAAGGTGCGAAAAGTCAATTCCGGCTCCGGCATTGACCATTTTCAGAAAATCGATGCCGGCAATCATTGCGATCGAGATGTCGTTGAACGGACGTATGTCGCGCTCGATCAATCCGAACACGTCAATTTTCGCATCGATCACACTGTTTTTCACTTCCAGCCCCGTCCGCAGCCCGGTGAGCCGCGCGAACGGCCGGTCGAACTCGCCGAGGAGATACAGCGGATAGGTGCCGCTTCTGAAAAGGAATTCTCCGAGGTCGCGCACTTCCGGATTGTATTTATACGGCATATACCCGAACGCCAATTCAAATAACACCGGTTCATCGTTGACGAAAGTTACAATTCCCTGCGCTTCGCGCATGTGGAAGGAGTTCCAGTAGGACTGGCCGAAGTACGGATCGTACCGCGCCTCCCTGATCAGCGGCAGGGTGGTCATATACTGACGGACTTCGAAACCGGTTCGCACTTCGAACCATTCCATGGGCCTGCTCCTCAGGTTGAGCATGCCGCCCGCATGACCGTACCATATATGATCAACGGTTTTAGATTCGAAGGTGTTTGAACTGCCGCCTTTTGACGTTCTGGCCTTGAGCATTTCAGCCATATCGAACTCGATCTGCCCCGATAGGGAAAGCAGTGCGGTCGTTTCGGGATCCTCAAAACCGATTCCGGGAGCGGCACTGCAGGTCATGGAATAGAAGAAAAGTACCGCACCGGTAAGAAAAAACCGCATGTCATTTCCTTTTCTCACTGATGAAACAGCTCCTCGGCAGCACGATTCCTTCAGAATTCAAATAATGTCGCCAGCCGCCACGACCACTGGTCGGGAAGCGCCATGATCTCTTCGGTGGCATAGTTATTTTTATTCCCCACGTTGACCTCCCATCGCATATGGTCGCGGGAAATCTGGCCGATAATGCTGATATGCCGTGCTATCCGTTTTTTCATATAAAGGGACCAGTACCACCGGTCGCCGGTGTAGCTTGTCGAATCGTAGGGGTTTTCCCACGTCGAACCGTCGGACATGGTGGTATCGCTGCGGTAGCGTTCTATCCAGGTGGGAATGGGCAGGCCCCAGTTCATGAAAACCTGATAATAATCGTTGGGATAGGGGGCCGGATATTTTTCCAGTTCGAATGCGCAAACATCGAGTATTTTCCATAAGGGAATGTTTACACCCACCATCCACGGCATCCTCTCTGAAATTTTTTTGTACCCCCACGGATTGAGCCGGTCCTGCTCGAAAAGAATAGTGCTTTCCGGATAATTCTTCAACCCGACAACGGCGACCTCTCCGTAGAGCTTTCCTCCGTGTTCTCCCGCCAGGTCGCCGAGAAACGACCCGGTGCCGCGTACCCTGCCGAACGGATCGACGGTTCCCCGCGCCATGAGCTTGGTGCCCCTGAAGGTATAACGGCCCGTATCCCCCGGACTTTGTTCGAAGACTGCGCTGGCCGGAGTCGTGAGATTGTCGTTGAGCGTTATGACGCGGGCGAAATCGACGCCGAAACCGATATCGATAATATTATACAGCGTCACATTGACAACCGTTGCGAGTGAGATGTCGTTCATCGGCGGCATTTCCCGTTCGGTAAGGATGAACTGGTCGAACCGCACACCGAAACGTTCGCCGTTATGTACGAAATTCAGACGAAGCCCCGAAAGCCGGGCGAGCGGGAAATTGAAGTCATTGATAAGAAAGAACGGGTAGGTCCCGCTTCTGAACAGGAACTCTCCCAGATTCCGCACCTCCGGATTGTATTTATACGGCATCAGGCCCACCATGAAATTCAGCGAAGTCTGATCTTTGTCAACCAGCGAGAATATCCCCTGCGCCTGGTGCAGACGCCCGCTCATGTACTGAGGAAGAACCGGAGGCCATCCGTTGCTGGAAAGCGAGGTTTTAAGATAGGGAGGATACGTATTCAAAAAAACATTTACTTCAAACCCGAACAGCGCCCTTATCTTCTCGCTTACCCTGCCTTCCACAGTGAGCCGTGCAAGCGGCTGACCGAACCACAGGTGAGAAACGGTGGAAGGATATCTGACGACATCGTCACCGTTGGATCGAATCGCACGGTACATCCCCCGTACGACCTCGCCCATGCTGAAATCAATTACACCGGTCATGGTAATCGCGGAGTCATTGACGGGAGCGTCCCATCCGCAGGCCGGTGCGGTGATGAGCGACAGGGAGAAAACGCAGAGGATTAATCCTGGAGGACGCATTGTTTCTCTTTCTTTATACTACCGGCAGGTTATTGAAAGAGCCTGCAACGAAGGCCGTTTCTTTAATCGGCAATATACTCCAATTGAATGCCGGATATGATGCCATACGAATAAAAAATGTTGAAGGATGGTTCAACGCTTTATCGCTGAATCCCTTATTATCAACATATTAACTAAATAATTGTTGGTTGTATCAAATAATAGAATAAAAATAGTTCAACGCTTTAATCAGGGCTGCCGTTACCGGGGAAGGGCAAGGGTGGTACGCTTTAACCTGAAGACCGCGACCAAAGAGGCGTTAAGAGTCGCACGGAGCAGTCCCTTTGCCTAATCCATAGGGGCGAATTCCAGAGTTTCCGCAGCGCGGATAAACATCCGGCTGATGTCCCTGTCGGTTCCATGAACGAAGAGATGTATTCTAATATTATCCAGTCCTCCATTTCCGGTTTGTGCCCGGACCTCGTCAAAAAAACCGTCAACCAGTGCATCTGAAATGATCGTGCTGTCGCCGTTGAGAACCTTGATCCATGAAGACCATGAAAAGCGGGTTCCCGTTTTAGTCACCGTGTCGGTTAAAACAATCGGCGGTCCTTCGGGGCAGAAGCGGTTGGGAAAATTTCCCACATAAATTCCCAATGTCGCCTTGGACTTTATATGCCTGGAAGAGTCAATCGGAATAAAATAATATAAATAGAAGTCCCACTGTCTTTCTACATGGCCGGAATATCCGTTGGGAATTTTCAGCCGCAACGGCGGAGCGGCTTTCCCCCATGCATTAAGCGTCTCAAAATGAAATCCATTGGGTTGCGGCTTTATACAATGACATATAGCTGCTGGAAAAAGGGATACTGTTACTACAGCAACTGCCATTAAGCCGCTATGCCGATTATTATGCCACATCCCGGCACTTCGCGACCACGCCTTTGCCATGCGGTCTCCTCCCTTTTTGCGGTCGGGATCAATATTGACTTATAAGATACCTGCGGATATATCATCGCATCCAATTAATGCTATGAACCTCTTGGCAGTTCTTTCCGGTAATTTTAACGACGAAAATCCCCTCGTTCAAACCCTGTAAAGAGCCGACAGCCGTTGTGCAGCGAATCCCGTGATGCAGATAATGCGACATGGTCTGTCTGCCCGAAATATCGTACATATCGATTATCAGTGCTTGATCCGTGCTTTTAATTGGTGAAATTATCAATTGCCCCTGTTCCGTCAATACGGTGAAATTCACGCGCTCGCGCTTCGATGCCGCGACCGGCGTCAATTGCCGCGTGCCTACCACAACCTCCGGGAAACGCCCGGGAATACGTTTCAATTCGCTGTACACCCGTTTAAGCATCCATTCGTCGTATTCAGTCACCTCAAAAGCCGCCCCGGCGACCATCACGCAACGGGGATTTCCTCCGGGAACATCAACATCGTAAAAATCGGGCAGGAAAAATCCGTGACCCATTTCATGGAGCATTATTCCCATCTGGCCGTCCATACCGGTTATTGTTGACTTTGCCTGGGTTCGCTGGCCCCAGTCGCTGCCGAAACCCATTCCATCCATTTTATCAGCATCAGAATGCCATGACGAGAAGTCATAATGGTTTTTCGCTCCTCCCGGACAATTCGGGTACGTATAGTTTCTATCGGTATGAAAAAACCGGCCGCAGCTCTGCGGGCACTGAGGGGCGTTTTCAAATGAATCATCACCAATGTATATCGGAACGCCGTTGTCACTCTCCGACCATTGGAAAAATCTCTCCTCGTAACCGGCCCATCCGGATATCCTCACCGGAATTGTATCCCACGGCCAGCCGTCATACCCCTTCAGTTTGGAGGTCCACTGTCCCATCATTCGATTGAGCATGCTTTCCATTTTGTCACGCTGGGTAGATGATAGAACAAGGGTATCCGAATGCCATCGGATACACACCTGGAATGTGCCCATCGAGGCGCTGGCGTGCAACTGGTCAAAAAAGGTATTGTAACTTCCCCTGCCTCCGCCTATTACCGTGCGCTTGATGACATTTTCCCAGATCCAGTCTACTTTGGTGGCAACGGTCTCGTTGTCGGGTTTCGGCATATCACTCGGCCATCCCTGACCCGCCGGCGGGAGTAGAACGAATGCACCCGGAATTAAAAGCATCCATGGAGATATTTTCAGCATCTCGGGCCTCCCTTCTGAACGGATTGAAAAATCAACCGATAGACATCTTCTCCAAAAGAAACGACTTATTTGAAAACGGCTTCATCAATCGGCAATATACTCCAAAAGAATGCCGTATATGACGCCATGCAAATAAAAAATGTTGAAGGATGGTTCAACGATTAATCGTTGTAATCCGTTATTAACTGTCTCACAATAGAAAGCGCTGTCGATTCCGAAAGCGACATACTATGAACGGTGCGCAGCACCGGTTTACCGTACGCTTACAATCACGGTAGTGACATACCGACAGCGACCCCGATGATTTTAAACGGGATAGTGCTGATAATTCTGAGACAGATAGTAAGAAGGATTGGAGATACCGTATGTAAAGTCAGGCCATGACATTATCTCTATTAATGTGGGAAGATTCGTAACGGAAGAAAACCAGTTAATACCGGTAAATTGTATAATCCGATCCGATAGCAAAAACCGCTTTTCCGTCGGCTGAAATTTTCACATCACTGACGGTATACCCCGGATCGAAACTCTCGGTGATTGACGTGGCAAACGCATCCGAAGTAAAATAGAGATCCGTTTCCGTGCCCGTTTTGAACCATCCGGCACTACCGGTAACCATCGCCTTTATTTCATTGGGGGCGCTTGCCCCGGTAACGGTTTCCACAGCAGGAGAAGTGCTGTTCACATAATTAACGAACCGCTTCACGGAGCCGCTTCGGAAGGCGTATATCGTATCGTTATCGTTGTTATCTGGACGTATAGCGATGGTGGGTTGTGAACCCGGCCCGATGGTTCCCGACCAAATAGCGGTGGTTGCTGTAGCGAATGAATTCGGATTGGGCAGCGGATTGGTCAGACGAGATAAATATATATGGGTAGTGGTACTGGTATACGCGTATCCTACAAACGTGTGATTCTGCGTTACGAACGGACTGATCAACGACCGTTGATCCGATGAATTATCCATACTGTGAACGGCAGTACCGTTCCTGAAGAGCCGGGTGCTGTCGCCGCTCGTGGTGCGCGTATAATAAACATCGCTGCCACTCTCCGCCAATGCCCATCCGTTAATCTGATACGCATTGGTAAAAGAGTCGATCAAAGTCCCGGTTGTGGCGTTGAATCGATAGATATTCCTGTTGCCGTCCCAGAAACATACCGTAGTCGTATTGCACCTGATTCCCGCCCCCCAGAACAGGACAGTCCCGACTGTCGTCCACGGGGAGGACTGTTTCATGTCACATTTATAAACGAATCCCTGCAACGGGTCCGAGGGATTGCTGTTGGCGGTAAAAAATATGAAGGAATCCCTCGGCGCAAAAATATCACTCCCGTACATATAATCCTCAACCTCCGATCCGTTCATCACCTTTGTCCAGACATGCTTTCCGACCGTCGTGGTCCATGCTATCAATACGGCGTTGGCGCCGTCAACCACTTCAAGCGTGCAGGAGACAGCATGGTCGCAGGAATACCGGGTAAAATCGGCCAGCCACCTGATGACGACCCTTCCATTCGCAGTGGAGAAGGTTACCCCGGCATCGACCGGCACCATGGTAACGCTCATCGTGGAGTAAGCTCCTTCCGGATCGGACACAATTACCGTATCGCGGTAGAAGTTGCCCTGTCCGACCGTGTTTTTCATCTGGCTTCCGTGTTTCGAAAATGTCGGTGCGTCATTCACCGGAGAAATGGTGAATTTGAACCGGCCGCTTTGTTCCGCCTCTCCGTCGGAAACGGTATAAGAGAATGAATCGGCGACCGCCTCGTCGCCATTGTGCGTGTAGGTGAAATTACCCGACGCGAGGTCGTCGTAGGTCAATATGCCGGAAGCGGTGACCGGTACCCCGGAAAGCGCCAGTTGTCCGTTTTCTGTCAGAGCGGTGACGGTGATCGAAAGATCGCTTGTCGAATTATCCGGATCGATAAAATTCAAACGCGATGTATTTATCGTCCCGTTGCCGCCCTCAAGCACGGTCAGACCGAGATTCCGCGATATCGTCGGAACGTCGTTAACCGGCGTGACGGTGACCCAGATAAATCCGGTATCATACAGATCCCCGTCTCCCGCCCTAACGCTGAAGGTGTCTCTTCCGGCAAAATCGTCGGTGGGAGTATAGGTGACCCGGTTAGCCGGCGACGAACCGAGAGTTGCGGTTCCGTCGGATCCCTGTTTTACAATCGACCATTCGACAAGCGCATCCCCGTCGGGATCGCTGCCGGACAGGTTGAAGGTTGCCGGTGAATCTTCACTTATCGTGATTGCCGAGTCGTTCAAAACAGGCGGATAATTTACTTCACGAACCAAAAACAGTATTTCAGCCGTATCGCTCCAGACCTCGTCGGATACCTGAACAAAAAAGGTATCCGTTCCTGAAAATCCGTCTGCGGGAGCGTAGATGCCCTCCGGCAGAGTACCGGTCACCGTTCCCCGGGAAGGGTCGCTCAGTTTTGTCCAGACAAGCGGATCGCCGTCGGGCGACTCGGCAACCAGTGTAAACGATACATTCCGGTTTTTATCGGTTGAAATACCGGTATCGTTGACCGCCGGAGCTGCATCGTAGTCGACGGTAATCACCGCGCTGTCGCGATTGTGTCGTGACGCATTATCGATGGCATGAATGACGATCCGGTGCTCATGATACGACGTCAGGGTGTCGCGCAAACGGTAGGCATCCGACGATTCCGATACGGAAGCGAGCGTTCCCGCCCAGTCGCCGTTGAGCGTCCAGTAGACACTGTCAATACCGCTCGGATCGATAATCGAATCGGTAATCTCAACGACAGAATCACTGACGATATCATCGTTTGTCGGGCCGCTTATCTGAATGATCGTCGGGCCGTCCGAATCCTCCATCGTCGGATCGCAGGTGATGAAAATTATCAATTGCGCACTGTTCGCCCTGAGTGAACTGTCGGTGGCGGTAACGGTTACGGCATTCACCGCATTTTCGGTCAGTCCGGTCACCGCAATAGTCCAATGGTTGTCTTCAGCTCTTGCTCCGGTAAACGACTGCTCGTCCATCTCTCCGACGACCGATACAATACCACTCTGATCGGTGCAGGAAAGCGTTACCGTATACCTTACGGCATTGGTACTCACGCTGTCGGCGGGCGGAGTAACCCTGGTGATAACCGGTTTGGCGGTATCGTCGTCGTTTTTGATTCGTACCGTTGCAGTACCGGTATTGGGAGTGGGTGCCCCGTCGGTGGCATTGATCATGACGGTCGAGAATTCTCCGCCGGGCAGTTCCTTAATCGTGGCGGAATAAAGGTTACCCGATTCGTTTACAGCCTCAACCGTACTGCCGCCCGTGCCGATGGTGACCGAAGCGACACCGCTCTGGTCGGTGCATAGAACGCTGACCCTGAACGAATCCACGCCGATGACCGTATCATCGACCGGGGAAATCAGCTTAATAACGGGCGGCGAATTGTCGACAATAGTGGAATCGTGAATACTGACGGAAAGCGTGACGGTCAGCGTATCAGTCGCGCCGTCGGGGTCGCTTGCCGTTACCCGGAGGGTATAGTTGCCGGTGTCATCGCCCGCGGGGGTGAATAACCAGATGGAATCGATAATCGTATCTGCTCCGGGATCACCCTCGAGTAAAATGAACGCAACGGCATCGCTGTCGGGATCGGCGCAGATATCGGAAAGAGAGAGGGTAATCTCACTACCCGTCCGTCCGGAAAGCGAAACGGTTTTCGGGTTCCAGAACGGCGGCCGGTTCACCGGTGCGGCACTGACCGTAATAACCACGGTATCGGTATTTCCGACGGTATCGGTAATCGATTCCTTATCCGAACCTCCTCCTGAGGATTTCAGAAAAAGCGACACCTTCGCGTTCTCGGGCCGGTTTGGATCGGCCGGAAGAACGCAACTCGTGAAAACCGATATTGTTACCGATAAAAAAAGGTAGCGGTAAAAACCTGAAAATAGCGCATTGGAAAGTAACCTTTTTATTCATGAGTGAACCATTTATTATTACCTGTCGGAATTCGGTTGATAAAACCGGGAATCCGCAGTCCTTAAAATATACCATCCGAAGAAAAAAAAGGTGATCGGGATCACATTCCGGCAGATTTTCAGGTTCGCCGTCCGCTCCTTTTGGAATCCTTTGAGGAAGCCGGATATGGTCCTGATATCGAGAAAATGTTGAAGAACGGTTCAACGCTTAATTGTCGTGATCCTTTGAATTCAAATAGGAGATTTAAGCGATTTGATTATATTAGATTAATAAAAGTTCAACGGCAGTCCGGTGTGCCGCGAGGGGCGGGCTGTGGGGCTAAACGTTGGAAATATTCTCTTCCGGAGGTAATGGAAATGAAGAAAAAAGCAGTTGTCGTGCTCCTCGCGGGGATTGGTATATTTGCCGCCGCACATGCCCAGGACTGGCAGGTAAGAACGCCGCCGCGCGCCGGCGGCGACCCCAACTGGAACGCCCATTACGATTCCGACCATTTTTCAGTCTGGTACTCTTCCGAGTATTCGGTATCCCAGTCCGATGCCCAGACCGGATTGACTCAGCTTGAAAAGGTTTTCAACCATCATGTCGTGGAGAAGCGGTTCGGTGAAAAGATTCTGAGCCGCAGCCCCCAGTACAAGGTGAACTGCTGCATTATTGCAAGCGGACTGTACGGCGGACTGGACGCGCAGGGATATCCGGGGATGTGGATAGGCTCAGGAGGCCTGCGCGACAACTGGGGTCTGGCGCACGAATTTACTCACGGACTGCAGGGAGTGACCGGCGGATTTCAGGGCGGCCGTGAAAACTATCCCGGCTGGTTCTGGGAGTGTCACGCCAACTGGATGCCGCACCAGATGTATCCGGACAACACCCATTGCGCGGAGCTGTATATAAGAATGGCAAATCTCTATTACGGCAGCCACCGGTGCAGATACTGCAACTGGATGTTCCTGGAGTATTTCAAGGAGAAGAAAGAGTTCCAGTTCATCAACGACCTCTGGAATAATTCCGGAGCGGACGTCATTGAAACAATGATGAAAAACGGCGATTGGGATGTTTATTCCTTCGGCGACGTGTTCACCGACTACTCATCGAAAAACGTGATCTGGGATTATAAAAACGGTGCGACCTACCGGTCAAGCTTCAGCAGGAACTCGGGACATGACCAGTGGCGTCGGTACACGTACCTTCAGGAACTCGACACGGCAAACAACCGCTATATTGTCCCCTTCGAGTTCGCGCCGCAACGATACGGATATAACCATATCCGGCTCTATCCTGAAAACGGCGCTGCCAGCATAACGGTCCGGTTCCGCGGATGCGTGCAGACCGAAAGCAACAACCCCGATTACCGCTCCGGCAACCAGTGGGAACCCTCATCCATTCCCAAGCCGGGATCCGACTGGCGCTATCGGCTCGTGGCCGTGACCGGTTCGTCCACCGCCAACTACAGCGAAATCAAACGGTTTTCAGACGGCGCTCCCGACCTCACGTTCGACGTTTCAGGCGCCTCGTCAGTGTATCTGGTGGTAACCGCAACACCGACGGTGTATGCCAGAATAGTCTGGGATCAGATGTATTACACGATCTACCGCTATCCTTACATGCTGGAGATTCAGGGGAGCGAAGCCGCAGGGATTCGAACCGGTGACGGTCTCCGGAAGCGCTCACGCGAACGGCGGAGGGTTCAAGGCCGGTTCGGCGAATGTCGCCTCCACCGCCTATATCGGGCCGTTCGCCCGGGTACTGGGCGGCTCGGTACAGGGCAACGCACGGATTGAAGACCGTGCAATCGTCAAGGGAGGAACGGTGCGCGACGACGCAATCGTGCGCGGAAACGCCATGATCGCCGGCGGCACGGTCTCCGGTTCGGCGGTCGTCTCGGACAATGCGGCGGTCTGGTCCGGCACGATCTCCGGCAACGGAAAGGCCGACGGATGCGCCAATGTGCAAAACGCGACGATCAGAGACAACGCACGCATCGGCGGCAACTGCTACGTGCTTGCGAACGTCACGATTTCAGGCAGCGCGCAGATGCTCGGTGACGGTGAAATCCATGTGGGAAAATCAGGCGGGGTGCATTACGGCCTGGTCGACAATTCCGATGAGGGAAACGTGGGGAATTCACGCAACGCGCCACTGCGGGAGGTCACCAAGCCCGGACCGTTCGAATGGTATGAGACGGTTCCGGTTCGCTGTCTTTCGGAATCGGGCGCGGCACGGCTGCTCGGCAGCGGATTGCGTCTCTATCGGGGGAGTGACGGCCATATCCGTATATCAACCAGTCTGCCGAAAGCACGGTCATCACTCATCGAAATAGCCGACCTGCGGGGCCGCACGCTTTGGCGCGGCCGCGTGACCGGTCCGGAAACCGTTCTCCCCGTTGTCGCATCGCAGGGCAACCTCTTCGTCTGGCGCCTGTACGGAGGAAGCGTTACCGGCAAGGGCACAGTAACGTTGATACGATAGCGCGGTAACCGCCGTTACGCGAACGGCAGCTTGCCGGCCGGAAGAGAGATCTCCCCGACTTTAATTCATTCTTGTTACGTTTGTGGATTCGCGGGCAAAACTGTTGTACTCAAACCGGTACGGAAAATCGTTCAAGTCGGCAATTTATGTGGAATATCGTTACATTTCTCCTTATCTTTAATGAAGATAATCACGCCGTTACACCCCGGATGAGGAGAGGGCATGAAGCATTTAAATACGCCTATTATATTTTTTTCGGTTGTCATTGGCTCCGGTTTCTCAGTCGTCCATGGCGCCGATATGCCCGGTGGCGCCGATATAATAGTGGCAAAAGATAATACGGGAAAATATGCCACTGTCCAGCAGGCCGTTAATGCCGTGCCGCAGAACAGTTCCGAACGTACCGTGATTTACATAAAAAACGGTACGTATAAGGAAGTGCTCACGCTTGAATCGAACAAAAAAAACGTGACGATCATCGGTGAGAGTCGTGACGGCGTCACGCTCACCTACGACAATTATGCAAGCAAACCCAATCCCGCAACCGGTTCCGAGTTCGGTACCAGCGGATCGTCGAGCCAGTTCATCAACGGTGAAGGTTTCTGTGCGCTCAATATCACGTTCGAGAATTCGGCGGGGCCGGTTGGACAGGCGGTTGCCGCCCGCATCACCGGCGACAAGGCGATTTTTTACAACTGCAGGTTTCTTGGCCGTCAGGACACCTGGTACGGCATCGGGTGCCGCATAGTGGTCAGAAATTGTTACCTGGAGGGAACCACCGATTTCATGTTCGGTTCCGCCACCACGTGGTTTGACAGCTGCACCATTCACAGCTACGGCGGCACGGCCCTTACCGCGGCATCCACCGAACAGTATGTGCCGTACGGCTTTGTCTACCGCTCCTGCAACATTACCGGGGAATCGGGTGTCTCGACCAGTCTCGGCAGACCGTGGCGGCCGTATTCCGCGGTTTCGTTTCAGTACTGTGACCTGTCGTCATGCATAAAGCCGGCGGGGTGGGACAACTGGGGAGACGCGGCGAATGAACGGACGGCACGGTATTCCGAATATAAAAATACCGGCTCCGGTGCGAACACCGGTTCACGGGTGAGCTGGGCGAAGCAGCTCTCCGATGCGGAAGCTGAAAAGTACACGCTCGCCAATGTCATGAAAACCACCTACCGTAATCCACCGGTCACCGACAACTGGGATCCGCTCAAAACGCTTTCGCTGTACACGTCTCCGGCCACGGGAACTTCACACGGGCGCGGCCGTGGCGCGGCTGCCGATCGGAATACGATTGTCGTGAGTGGCGGCAAGAGTACGCTCAGGCTGGTAAATAACGGTGCCGGCGGAACACCCGTCAGCCTGTCGCTTCTGTCATTCGACGGACGGGTCGTCAGAAAGGTCAGGACAGTGGTTGACGGAGGAACGTCTTTCCCGCTGCGCGGAATATCGCGTGGAATGTATTTCGCAGTCGCTGAAGCCGGCGGATGTGTGGCGTGTTGTTTCCTCCCCTGACACCGGACCTTATGGTTTCATTCGTTTAATGGGGCGCATGCTTCCTCTTCTCTCCATGCGACCAAGCCGTGAGTCACCGGCACCTCTGGATCATTCATCATTATTCCTGCTGCGGCGTTGAACCGAAGGCTATACCCGTCCCCTGAAATAGCCGTCGAATCATTAGCTACCGGCGGCTGCATTTCAAATTAAATAGACGTGGGGATGGAAAAAGGTTGATGAAAAAAATAATGGCATAATTTTCAAGGTTATTACAATAACCCTTATTTAACGGAAAATTGGCCACTATAATGGGTCAAATGATGAAAAAAAATTCATCATTTTTCATATTTCGTACTATTTTTACCCCTACGTTACCATAGCTATGAAATATATTATTAAACGCCATGGTCACTATTTTTGATTACCTCGATTACAGGGAATTCCTGCGGGATTATTATAAAGAGGCAAAGAGGAACAAACCGTTCTTCTCATATCGTTTTATTGGAAATCGCGTAGGAATGGATTCAAGTTATGTAATCAAAGTCCTCCAGGGAAACCTGCATATTTCCGCTAAAAAGATCAACGACTTCATCAAGCTTCTGGAACTCGGCGAACCCGAGGCCGAGTATTTCGAAACGCTGGTTCATTTCTGCAGGGCAAAGACCGAACGGCAGCGGAAGCTCTGTTTCGACCGCCTGTTTTCACTTTCTTCAGTTAAAGCGCAACGCCTTGAGCCCCATCAGTATGAATTTTTCCAGAAATGGTACTACTCGGCCGTGTGGGCCATCATCAACTGTACACCGTTCAACGGGGATTTCCATGCTCTGGCCGATGCGTGTATGCCCGCAATAACCGTCTGGGATGCAAAACGCGCGGTACGTCTGCTTACCAGGCTCGGACTCATTGTCAAGGAGGCCGACGGAACCTATCGTACGACGGGTCAGAACCTTACCACCGGCTGGAAATGGTATTCGCACGCCATTGAGAGCAACCAGCGCGAGATGATCCGGCTCGCCGGAGAGGCGATCAACCGGTTTGCCAAGGAAACGCGCGATATCTCCACCGTCACCATGGGCATTGATGAAAAAGCGCTGCCGGAAATCCGGGAACATATACGGCAATTCCGTTCGTCGCTCATCAAAACAGTAAACAGTCATGCCGGCACCGGCAGGGTGTATCAGCTCAACATACAGCTTTTTCCGTTAAGCGCGGATCTGGAGAAAAAGCCATGAAGCGGATTGTTTACACCTTTTTCTCCTTTTTCGCTGCAGTGTCCATTGTCTTGTTGCGATGTTCGGGGACAAACGTGGCCGGTGGGGGAACCATTGAAACGACCAACGGCATTGTCGGTTCGGTCCGCAACAGCGACGACACACCGGCGGCAAACAGTATCGTCGAACTCTTTCCCGATGACTACGACCCCGTGGCGGGAGATGCACTCGGCGCCGATTTTATCGATATCGCCGACGCGAAAGGAACCTACCGGTTCAGCCGCATCGCATCGGGAAGATACACCGTTGTGGGGCGCAACCGGGCAGCGGAAACAAGTTTTCTGAAGAGCGACATAATGGTGCACGATGATTCCGTCACGACGGTTCCGGCGGGAACCCTGAACACATCCGGTTCGATAGTAGCCGACTTCTCTTCGAGCGGGACGGTGGCCGGTGGGTATGTATATATTCCCGGCACTGATATTTCTTCCCCGATCGAAAGCGACGGATCGGCATTCCTCGCCGATGTACCGCCCGGGACGATACACACAATCATGCTCGCTTCCGGCGATAGTGAGATACGCAATGTGCTTCGAGATGAGATTACCGTTGAACCCGGCGAAACGATAACCGTCCCACTGCCGCTCTGGAACTACGCCCGTCGCCTCGTACTCAATACCACAGCCTCAGGTGCGGGAGTGACCGGCGACATATATGATTTCCCGGTGCTCATCCGGTTGAACGACGGCAATTTCGATTTCACGCAGGCCCGCGCCGACGGGGGGGACCTTGCGTTTACCGGAAACAATGCTGCCCTGCTTCCATTTGAAATCGAGCGGTGGGATGCCGCAGCGCAGCGTGCGGAAATATGGGTGAGAGTCGATACGATACATGGGAATGATTCAGTACAATCGATAACGATGTACTGGGGGAATCCGGATGCAGCGGATTCCTCGAACAGCGCCGCGGTGTTCGACACGACGGCGGGATTTCAGGGGGTGTGGCACCTTGGCGACGAACCGGAAGATTCCGTCCGTGATGCAACGTTGAATCGATACCACGGCACCTCTCCCGACACGGCCAATCCGGCTTCCGAAGACGGGATAATAGGAAACTGCCGTGTGTTTGACGGGATTGACGATTACATTACCATGCCGAACACGGAATCCGGCAAACTGGACTTTCAGCAAAATGGAACGTATTCGGTTTCGGTATGGGTGATGGCGGATACATTCACTAATTTCCAGCAAACCCTGATTTCAAAAGGCAAATATCAGTATTTCCTCTGGATTGATTCCACTAATTGGAGATTCTGGGAATACCAGGACCGCACCGGCTGGGAGGCCTCGACACAAAAGGCGACCGGCAAGCAATGGGTTTTGCTGACCGGAGTGCGCGATGGTTCCGAACAATACCTGTATGTTAACGGAGAACCGACCGATTCAGTTTCATTAATATCTGCTACCAATCCTCGTACTACCGCAAGCGATCTTATCGTCGGCCGGTCGCATGATCCGGCGGTTGCTGAATGGGCGGATGCGGGATTCTGCAATTTCAAGGGGAAAATAGATGAGATACGGATCATCGGTACGCCGCGAGGGAAAGATTGGGTGCGGTTGTGCTACATGAATCAGAGGCGTGATGACAGGCTGGTATTGTTTAAATGAGGATTATCTACCGTGAAAACATTGTGTTAGCGGTAAGGAGTGAAATAAACTCGGTTTAATTGCCGGACATTCGATTCTTTTAAAAGGAATACCTGCAGGAATAAGCAGTAAAAATCAGCCGGTTTCTATCTGGCGAGGAAGCAACCGGCAACCGTATTGGAAAAAAGGATTTACCTGTGCAAGTATGCGCGGCAAGGGCTTTTTCTATGCAGGAAAATATACTACGGCATCAATAAAAGGAGTCAAGTTATGTATAGATTATTATCCGCGATGGTTTCACTTGTTTTTGTATGGTCGGCGTTCGGCCAGTTCGAGAGGGCAACCATCACCATCAACGGTACGGAGAGAGAATACCATATTCATGCCCCGTCAAACCTTACCGGGAATCCACCCCTTGTTTTTGCAGCGCATGGTGCCGCCCAATATGCAAAGTTTATGATGGATGTATCGGGTTGGGACGAAATCGCAGATCGGGAAAAACTGGTTGTCGTATATCCGCAAGGTCAGATAATGAATGTGTTGGGTGCAATGCAACCGGGATGGGACCTCGCCAACAACGGAAAAGACGTGCAATTTTTTCTGGCGATCATCGATTCCATGGCCAAGCGGTACGATATCGACCGCTACCGGGTGTACGAAACGGGATTTTCCATGGGCGGCATGCTGGGGTATACCCTGGCATGTGCGGCTGCCGACAAGTTCGCCGCAATCGCTCCGTGCTCGGGCTTTCCGATGGGTGGAGTCCGCGACTGCGCACCGGAACGCAACATTCCCATTCTCCATATGCACGGGGCCAACGATGATTTTGTCCCCTACAGCAGGGTCCGTGATGAAATTCTTGCGCATTTTGTTGACAGATATAACTGCCCCGGGAGTTCGGAAATCACCAGTAACTATAACGGCGTTTCCAAGCTTACCAAGGAAACATGGAGTCCCTGCGATTCGG
>JAFGNB010000020.1 GCA_016927235.1 Chitinispirillaceae bacterium | reverse complement strand
GTTCTCAGCCATCAAACCGGGGTTCGATTCCCCGTAGCGCTACCAAAATAAAGCCCCTCAAATGAAGCAGAAAAGCGGATGTGAGGGGCTTCTCAATTATTTAATTTATACAGTACGATGTATCTTGGAGGTTGGAGCAGTCATAATGAAAATCCGACCGGGTTTTACTCCTTCACGATCAGTTTGCCTGCTAGCTGCTGAAGCTGGATCATTACCACCTTGTTTTGAAATAGTGCGGACTGCAACCTCACTCGTGCGTTGATGAGCGCAATCTGTGCCTCACGCAGTTGGATGTCCGATATTCTTCCCAGACGGAACTGTTCGTTGCCGAGTTCGAGCGATTTTTTCGCATGGTCGATCGCCTGTTTTTCAAAGCCGATCTGGTCGCAGCTGGTACGGAGCCGTTCCCACTGCTCGTAAACAAGCGATTGCAGATCAAGCCGTTGTTGCTCGATTGAAAGCGCTTCATTGAGCGTATCGATCGCCGCGTTCTGTATGGCGGTGATCCTGCTGAAACCGCTGAACAATGGAACGGAGATCGTCACTTCGCCGCGGGTGCGGAAATAGTCGCTGGGGTCAACAACCGCGCCGGTAGCGGAACCGTTGACCGCAATGGCCGGCCAGAGTGCCGCACGCGCAATGGCGTGTTGCGAATGGGCGATAAGCTTTCTTATTTCGGCCATCTTTAAACCGGTGTTGTGGTTGAGCGCCAGGTCGTACCAGTACGCGGCATCATGTTCGGTGCAGTTGACGACAGAATCGGTAATGAGGGTAACCGGCATATCGGGAGAGCGACCAAGGGCGATATTAAATGCATGCAGAGCGGAAATTACCTCAAGGTGACGCGCCAGCACCTGTGACGAATCGGCGTTTATCATGACCTGCTGGTGCAGCAGTTCGCGTCTGCCGATACGGCCGTATTCGTACTGTGTAGCGACAAAGGAGTGTTGTGCGCGCGAAAGGGCGAGCTGCTGTTGCATAGCGGTGAGCAGGGATCGACGGGCAATGAGCTGGTAGTAGGCGGTTATAATCGCAACGACAGCCGATTCGATTTCATGGCGCGTCGCAAGTTCGCTCTGGTCAATCAATTGCTCGATTTGCCGGCCGGCATAAAACATTCTGAATCCGTCGAACAGCGTCCAGTTCAGGGCTGCCGACGCCGTTACTTCATCGACGCTTCCCGAAGACGACGCCAGTGTTGCGGTCGGGTATGAGGTGCGGGTGGTCGCGGCCGAACCGTCAAGGCGCAGGGCAGGGAGTAGGGCGCCTGTTTTGAGTTTACGGTTATTATAGTGTTTTTCAGTGTTGTTTCGCGCGATACGGATGGAAAAGTTGTGGTTGAGACCCAGTTCGATTGCCTGATGCAGGGTAAGCGTGTCCGCGGAGAGCGGATAAACGAGAGCCAGCAAAGAAAAAGTCCATCGCGCAATCATGTTTACGCCGCCTCCCGTTCGGCTGCGAGTTCCCGCATGGCGGGTTCCACCGATTCCGCCGTTGCCGAGGGGTTGAAGAGACGTTCATACCACAGACGCAATTTATTCAAAACGAGGAAGAGGCTCGGTACAATAAAGAGAATGAGCATGGTTCCAAACAGCAGGCCGTAGACCAGCGACACCGCCATCGGGATCAGAAATTTCGCCTGTCGGTCCGTACTGACAATGAGCGGCGCCATGCCGGCAATCGTTGTTACCGTGGTCAGAATAATGGGACGGAGCCGCGAAAGTCCTGCGTCGTAAACCGCTTCGTAAACCTTTATCTGTTTTTTAAGGTTGCGGTTGATGCGGTCGATGAAGACAATGCTGTCGTTGATCACGATCCCGGCCAGGGCGATCACGCCGAAGGTCGAGAGGCGGCTGATCATATATCCGTGAAAAAGGTGGCCCCAGACGGCGCCCATAAGTCCGAGCGGGATCATCAGCAAAATAATAAACGCCTGAAGCGGCGAACGGAACACCAGCACCAGAATGACGGCGATGGCAAGCAGCGCGAGTGGAAACGAAGCGGAGAGTGAGCGGTTGAACTTGGCATTATCGCGTTCGCGCCCTTCGTAGGAGACATATACTCCCTCCACCTTGTCGAGGACTGCGGGGATGACGTTGCGCTTGATATCGGTAAGCATGGTGGTGACCGATTGTTCCGGATCGAACAGATCCGCCTCAACACGGATTTCCCGTTTGCCGTCGAGATGGGCGATCAGTACCCGCCCCCGCTCAATGACATAGTCGGCCATGGTGGTGAGCGGGACGGCCGCGCCTGCGGCGGTGCGGATGTACATCTGCTCGAGTTTGCCCAGCGAGGAGCGGTCCTCTTCGCTATACCGTACCCAGACCCGTATTTCGTCTTCTCCGCGCTGGAACCGCTGTACCTCCTGCCCGAAGAAACCCTGCCGTACCTGTCCGGCCACGTCGCTGAGCGTAAGTCCCGCGGCGTAAGCGGCCGGTTTCAGCGACAGCCGCACCTCACGCCACCCTTCGATATCGCTGTCGGTAATGTCGCTGAGCGACGGGTATTCGGCGAGTTTCTCCTTGAGCATCTTTTTAGCTTTATCGAGTTGCGCCAAGTCGTTGCTGAGCAGGCTGATCGAAATCGCCTTTCCCCATCGTCCGGCGGAGAAGGAGAGCTTCTGGCTTCCCGGAATAGGACCGATTTTTTTACGAATTGCATTTTGCATCTCGAACGAGGCCATCTTCCGCACCGATCCCTCGAGCATCTCAACAGACAGCATCCCTGCGTGTCCGCCGTTATCCCCCAGGCTGTTGGAGCCTATCGAGCGCTCGATCGAAAGAATGACGTCACGGCCGTCTTTGCGTGTTTTTTTCAGCTCACGGTTGACTTCCCAGATACTTTTTTCGATCCCGCGCAGAAGTGAATCGGTAACGGTTTCACGGGTGCCGGTGGTCATTGAGAGGTTAAGAGTGATATCGTCGCGGTCGATGAAAGGGAAGGAGCTGAATTCGACCAAATTTCCTTTAATCAAACCGATGGTGATCATGATATATGCGGCGGGGAACATCAGAGTAATCGTCTTGTGGTGCAGTGCCCAGCGCAGGGCCGGGCCGTATACCTTATCGGTCAGGAACCGGTAGATTGATTCGAAAAAGGTGCGGAGCCGGGTCGTCGCGGTCTTCGGATCGAGTCCCCGTGAATGGGTGAGATGGGAGGGCAGGATAAATATCGATTCGACAAGCGAAAAAATCAGCGTACCGATGACCACCAGAGCGAGCTGGTAAATGACTCTGCCGAAAGTTCCCTGAAAGAAGAAAAAGGGAACAAAGGCAATAATGGTGGTGGTCACAGCAGTGAACACCGGTGCAATTACTTCGGAGAGACCAACCACTGAGGCCTGTAGCGGAGGGAGTCCCTGTTCGTGTTTCTGAAAAATACTCTCGGCTACAATAATGGCATCGTCAACCAGAATGCCGACGATGATGATCATTCCCATGAGCGAAAGAACGTTGATGGTGATTCCCCATATATAGGCGATAATGAACATGCCGGCAAACGAGAGCGGGATGCCGATGGCGACCCAGAACGAGAGATACCCGTTGAGAAACATGCCGAGCACCAGAATCACCAGCACGAAGCCGATCATTCCGTTGGTCACCAGCAGGTTGATACGTTTCTTGAGAGATACCGTCCGGTCGGAAATGACCGTCATGCTTATTTCCGGGTGCTTTTTTTTAAACGTTTCCATGTGGGTGTTCACTTTTTTCGAAATATCGATAATGTCCTCTTCGATGGTCTTGTCGACATTGACGATGATCGTCCGTTCTCCGTTGTAAAATCTCGCATCGGGAACGTCTTCCCACTGTTCGTTGATATCGGCAACATCGTCAAGCCGCAGGAGCGTTCCGTCGGCGTTGCTGCGCAGCACGATAGATCTGATTTCGTGCGCAAAGTCGCGCCTCCCGTAGACCCTGATGAGCAGCTGCTCGTCGCGGGTCTTGATCGAGCCGCCCGAAATATCGATGTTGGCGGCGCGGATCGCCGCCGACAGCTCGGCGAACGTCAGGCTGAAACGGCGCAGCTGCGCTTCGGTGACGCTCACCTCGATTTCGCGCTGCGGAATGCCGCTCACCGTTACCTGCGATATTCCGTCCATCATTAAAAGGTCGTCGCGGAAATCCTCGGCCCGCTCCTTGAGCGCCCAGAGGTCTGCGTTGCCGTAGAGCGCGACGGAAATAGTGCGGGTACGGATTTTATCGACCCGCACGATTGGTTTTTCCGCCCCGGCCGGATAGGGAGTAATACGGTCGATCGCGTTCTTCACGTCGTCGTACACATCGTCGGCGGTGTAGTCGTCGCTTACCTCGACGGTGACGGTGCCGCTGTTTTCCCGGGAGATCGAGGTGGTGCGCTCCACCCCGGCAATGCCGCGCAGGTTGTTTTCCGCCTTGAGGATGAGCGCCTCTTCGATCTCTTCGGGGGAGGTGCCAGGGTAGACAAATGAGATAGTGATCCTGTTGCTCTCGACTTCGGGAAAAAAGGAGGTCTTTATGCGTCGCATCGAGATGAACCCGAGCAACAGTACGGCAACCATGAGCATGTTTGCCCAGATCGGATAGGTGATGAAGTAACGGATTATTTTATTCATCGTGCAGTCTGTTGCGGCTGTCCGTTTCTCGTTTTCGTTTCGGTTCCGACCTCCTCCTCCCGCATCCTGCGCTCGCGGGCGCGAACGACATCCTGTACCGCCATGCCGATGACGGCATCCTGCATCGGTTCGGCGATCAGTGTGGCTCCTTCGTCAATGCCTCCGGTCAGATAAGCGGTATCCATGGTGACGTAGGACGCGGCTACTTTTTTTTCGGCAAGTGTATCGGCGTCGATGATATAGACGAACGACTTTTTGTGAAGTGCTTTGCGGGGAACCGCGACGGCGTGGTCTATTTCCGCTCCGGCGATTGCGACCCGTGCATAGGCGCCGGATTTACATCGGGAGGCGGCCTCACCTTCAATGCGTACGAATGACGGTGCGGTCTGCATGCGTTGGTCGAGTACATTGCTGATCCGGTTGATCCTCCCTTCAACCGGTTCGGCGATTCCTTCAATTATTGCCGAAACAACCATTCCGGGCCGGACAAAGGGTATCTGGTCTTCGGTGAGCGCAAGCTCGATTTCAACGGCATCGGTGCGAACGATCGTCGCGACGGTGATGCCAGTACGTGCCATTGATGACGGATAGACTTGGGTTTCCTCCACTGTTCCGGCAAACGGTGCCCGGATGGTATGCTTTTCAAGAGTATTTCGCTGCTGCTGCGCGGAATAATAGAGTCTGTAAACCGAATACCGGGTTGCCAGCAGTTTTTCCCGGTCGGATTTTGGTGTCGGCAGCGGAGGCAGAGTGTCAATGGAACAGTGCGAGAAAAATGTTTTCCAGGTATCGAGAACCTCAGGATGATCGGTTGCAAGCTCTGGGAGCAGTCCCGCGAGTGCATTCTGGAGTTCACTGACGGTTGCATTGTAACCGAAATATATCTGGCTGCTGTCGATTCGCAGCAGAATTTCCCCTTTACGGAAGGTCTGACTTTTACGCAATCGGAAGTCACTTTCAAGAACAAGTCCGGAAACCTCCGGAGTGAGGTGCACCCGTTCCAGCGTCATGATGCGTCCCATTGAGGTGATGGCGGGCCGGAGGGGTCGATAGTGTATCTTCTGCGTGCTGACCGTACGGATAAACGGTCGGGGGGGTTTGCGCTGCTGTTCTTTTCTAAATGTTCCAAGCCACTGCATAATACCGAAGGCTGCGGCGAGTATAAGGGCCGGTATGATCAGTCGTTTGAGCATGACTACTCCGCACAAGGGTTATGTTCGATCAAACGGGCGGAATTTCAATGATGCTTCTGCCATCATCGATGCCCGGATGCTGAAAAATACTATTACGAGAGACGGGGAAGAATATTAGATGTTGCGGATAAGTGAATGTTTCGGGAATGCAGACCGTGTCACGCTATTGTCTGCCTTCCGGACCACCGGTCTCTTGCTTCCTGCTGTCCGGCACTCCCAAGGCTTTCTGGGAGCGAACAATCTTCACGTTCTCGAGTCCTACGACCGCGCCGGGGCTTCCGAGTTCATATGCTTTCGAGTAACAGAATTCCGCTTTCTCGAGTAATCCACGGTTAAATGCGATGTTGCCTGCCTCGATGGCCAGGCGGGCGAAATCCGGAAACTGCAGCATTCCTTCCAGCGCTGTCTCGAGAGCGACCAGATCGTTTCCCATCCGTTTCTGGGTCTGCACTATTCGATAAAACGTGTTCTTGTTTTTCTTGTCAATGTCAAATGATTTCTGGAGATAAAACAAAACGCGCGGCAGATCGCCGAGCCGGTCGAACATATCGGCGATAAGCAGGAGCACATAAGGATAGTTTTGCCCGATATGGGGGTATTCGCTCAGCCACTGGATTGACGTTTCATAATCATTGAGATTGCGGTAAATTTCTCCGAGCGCCAGATACGTTTCGGTCATCTCGGGATATTCCTTAGCGATGAATTCATATTCCACGACCGCTTCGGGAATCGCTCCCGATTTCGCGAATGCCGCAGCGAGCACCAGACGCATCTTCCGGTTTTCCGGATCGAGGCGCAGGGCCTGTTTCGACGCGGCGATACAGGGACCAAGATCACCGAGCATGTAGTAAATGATGGCGAGATTAAGACGTGCCTTGACAAAATCAGGCGCTGCATGGATGCACTGCCGGTAGAACGTGAGCGCCCGCGGAAGGCTGTCGAGCTGGAAGTAGGCGTTTGCGCAGTTAAAATAGCACAAGGCGGGATTTTCACCGGCGGACAGGGCTTTTTTATACATTTTAACCGACTCGATGAGTTTTCCCTGAGTGTAAAGTGCATTGGCCGAATCGAGAACCGGCCCCGCACCGACAGCGGCTGTCAGGCAGAAGAGGAGCACTCCCGTCCGAAGCGGGCTATTTCTGGAGTACAAAGGTAATCTCCTTTTTCGCGCGAACGTTTACGGGAATTCCCTTTTTTTTGCCCGGCTTGAATCGCCATGTCGCAATGGTGCGCTTCGCCTCCCTGGTGATGATGGGAGAGGGCGATTTCTGCACGTCAATGGACTTCACCTTCCCGTCATGCCCGATGATGAAAAACACGACAAGCGTTCCTTCGATACCCCGTTCCCGGGCTTCCAGCGGGTAGGCGACAGGCGTCGTGGTCAACGGTATGGGCCGTTCATCCGTTTCGCCCTCTTCAAAAACCTCCGCCTGAAGGTCCTGTGATTTCTCCACCTGCACGACACCCGCCGCGGCGTCACCTTCGCCCACCCCGGCATCGACCGTCAGATCCGGCACAAGCTTCATGGTCATCTGATGTTCAAGCGTTTTGTCCCTGTCCGAAGATTGTGTCACCTGCCGCACCCGCGGCAGTGCCTTTTTTTCCTCCTCCTCCGGCGGCTTGCGCACTACTTCCATTAAAACCTGCTTTGCCGCTGATTTTGTTTTGTCGGTTTTAGGGCCCACGTCGATCATTGCATGCAGCATGGAGATGCCGACGAAAAAAAGGAAACTGACAGCGCATGCCGCGGCCAGCCGCACGACAGTTGTCGCCACCCGTACCATGAGGTTCACAAGCTGCTCTCCTTACTGGCCGCAATGGATACCTTTTGTGCGCCGGCGAGCATGCAGTTGTCCATCACCTCTACGGCACGCCCCACGTCGGCCGCACGGTCGGCAATGATGACCACGGAGATGTCGGGCTGCTTTGCCGTTTCCTGCTCGACAATAAGCTTGAGCCGCTCGAGATTCACCTGCCTCCCGTATACATGGACGGTTCCTTCACGGGTGATGCCGACCAGGATCGATTTCTGGCCCATCGGTTTCGACGACATGGCCTTGGGTTTCGAGACGTCGACGCCCGTTTCAACGTACAGGTTCGCCGTGACGACGAAAAAGATAAGCAGGACCGTCATGATGTCCACGAACGGCGCGAGATTGATTTCCGGTTTTTCCGTTGCTTCGGGCAATAACCGTTGCGGTGCGAAATGCATATCATCTCCTTTGCCTGTTTCCGTTTCCTCGTCGTCGCCTTCGCCGAGGCGCTCGAGATCGTTGGAAAGATTGTCGAGTAATTTCGTTTTGGCGCGGCGGATAAAGTCGTACACGAAGAACGCCGCGATGGCGACACCGAGGCCCGTGAGCGTCGCCTGGAGGGCGATGCTGATGCCGCTTGACATGATGGTCGGGTTGCCGAACCCGAAGATGCCGATCACCGAGAACATGTTGTTCATGCCGGTGATCGTGCCGAGGAGCCCCAGGAGCGGCGCGATCACCGCGCAGGCGGCGATGGTCGAAATGCCGTTCTGAACCTGTGGAACAACCGTTACCATGAATTCGGCGCACGCACGTTGACGTATACTGCTTCTGCGGCTTGCGGCGAGTTTTTCCCCCAGCGTTCTGAACGCCGGTGGCAGTCCGGCGAGCGATGCGGCGGGCGCGTTTCCGCCAAGGGCCGAAAGCAGTCGGCGGCGCGCACCGCCGTAGCTCCGGAGGCGGACCGCCTTGCCGATCCCTATGTACCAGACAATGATCGACACGAGGAATATCGGATAGAGGACCCAGCCGCCCTCGTTGAAGAGTTTGACAAATGCGTCAACCATGATCACGTTTCCGGGATCGTCTTGTCGAGAACCCGCAGCGCCATGGTTTCGATGTCGGCGAGCAGGCGCTCCTTGCGGTTACGGAGATAATCGTGAATGAAAAGCGTGGGAATCGCGATCGCAAG
>JAFGNB010000257.1 GCA_016927235.1 Chitinispirillaceae bacterium | reverse complement strand
CATCCGGCGGTTGGCCTGGCGCGCCCACGTTTTCGATTGGTCTTTTTTGATGACGGCACGGTACTCCATCAGGGCGTCCTCGATTTCCCCCAGTTCCTCATGCGACCGCCCCTTGTAAAAACGCGCTTCCGTCTCCTCCCGGACCGGCAGCTTCTTCGAAAGAAATACCGAGTAATCCCTGATTGCATTGCGGAAATCCATAAGGAGATAGAACTGCTTCGCTTTTTCCATATCCGATACGTCGGCCTTCTTCACTTTTTCCCGCTCGTTTTCCATTTCATTGATAAAGTCGAGTAATTTCCATGAAAGAATGCCCGCTTCGGTATTCGGAAAATTGTTGATTACCTGTTCGTAAATTATCTTCGATTGCTCGTAGCGGCTCAGCATGGAATAGCAGAACGACTTATGGACGAGAATGGCGGCCCGTATCTCGGGATTCAGATTGGGGCCGGCGAGCACTTCATCGTAGATCTTCAACGCTTCGGTATATTTCCTGTTGCGCTCCCAGAAATAACCGATTTCGAGCACGCTGAATATCTTGTCCTCTTCCTTCGGGTTGATGATCGGTTTACCGAGCAGATACCGGATGCCGTTCAGCGCCAGCCGGACCGGGATACGATACAGCCTCTTTGTGGCGACGGCGTTCCCCGTCTCCTGTATATCGCCCGAGGTCAACGCCTGCATCCTGGCCTCTAATTCGTAATTGGAAAGCTGTTCCTCTCCGAAAATCATACGTCGTTTTATCAATTCATATTTCGCGACGATCCCGAAGGTGTTCGACATCTCATCGGTCGAGGCGATGGTTCCCAGAAGATACTGTATCTCTTCGAAGCGAATATCGATCAGGCCGACATTGAAAAGGGCGGTAAGCGCGAAAATCAGCAGGAAGACGAACAATCGTGCGACGATCTGCATACTCAGGCGCCGTCGGCGGATGTGGGGAGACGCGGTATCATCGACGGATCGATCCGCTGCGTGGGGCTTATGGGACCGGTCCGGCGGTCGATCGCGTAGCAGGACCCGTCAATGCTTTTTACGTATTTCTTCACCTCTGCGGCGACGGCGATGATCTCAGCATGCCGCCTGAAGGGCCTCGTCTTGTTCGAAACGACTGCCACCGATACGCTTATCAGGGGAAAACGTTGCCGTTCGCCTTTGCGGTTAATGGATTCGATGAATCCGTTGCGCGCGTCGACGCTCGTATAAAACTGATAGACGCCCCGGTCGAACGTGCTGACAAACGATTTCGCGAATATCTCCCAGTAGTCGAAATCGATCACCACGACGAAATCGTCCCCGCCTTCATGACCGATGAACACGTTCGCCACGTCCTTCCGTTTCGCCGTCGCCGTGAGGCAATCGCGCGTGTAAAGTATCGCGTCGTCGCCCCGCGTGAAGCCGTATTTGTCGTTGTATGCTTTAAAATTGTCTAGATCGGAGTAAAGGACGGCGATCAGCTGGTTCGCCGCCAGACAATCGTCGATGTATTTCGCGATCGTGATGTTCCCCGGCAATCCGGTGAGCGGGTTTGCTCCCTTTGCCTCGTCGCGCATCCGCTGCAGCGCCACCCCCATCTCGTTGAATGACGTGGCGAGCTGGCCGATTTCATCATCGCGAACGATCTGCACCCGGGTTTCAAGGTTCCCTTTTGAGATAAGATCGGTCGCCTCGTTGAGTTTCCGCAACGGAATGAGGATCATCTTCGAAAACAGCAACGCGAACACGATATGCAGTATGGTGACGAGCAGGCCGATCAGCAGGCATTGCCGGTACAGATACCCCATCTGACGGTCGATGTCCTTCATCTCGAGTCTGATCGCAGCGACCCCGAGTTTATCGTCACTGTAGGTAAAAGGTATGAAGAGCGAGATTACCTTGTCCCGTCGATTGACATGATGATAAAAGAGCTTGTCTTCGAATCCCTGTTTCGTAATGGCCATATTGATCATTTTCAACTCGTCGGCGTCGGCCGTTTCCTTCTCGACCAGCTTGCTCCTGACGACGTTGACGAAGGCTTTACCGCTTTCGCTGAACAGCGTCATGGTCGAGATGTCGAGTTCCGACGATTCCTTGATGATTTTGTTGATATTGACGGAGGTCATGTCCTCCTTCGCCGCGATTATGTTGTCAATGCGGTATTTGAAGCTCGACGCCGTGTGCTGACTGGTAAGGATCGCGTTTTCCGCGATAAGATCGAGCTGGTTTTCGAATACCATGAGAACGAAAATGGACACGTTCAAAATCGTGAAAAAAACGTAAATGACCGCCGTTTTGAATACGATAGACTGGGGATTGATTACCCTCATAGCAATCCTTTCGGAGTGGCGCGCTTCCTGATTGACAACAATAAATTATTCATACGATCGTTTCTCCGCACCGACGATCTGCGCTCTTCCCTTGCCGGTCACCCGGTGTATCCGCCGCTGCATAATGGTATAATAGTACAGCTTGTATAACAAAAAAACAAGCCCTTGGGACACCGTCTTACTCCACTGAGCCGCAGGCGGCATCGCGTAGTCCCGCTTCGTACTCATTCAACTTGTTTCGCAGGGTCCTGATTGAAATGCCCAACATCTCCGCCGCTTTTGTACGGTTCTGCCGGCACGACTCCAGGGTACGATAAATAAGCAGTTTTTCCGCCTCCGCAACCGTCATCCCCGCCTCGATTGTCTCCGGGGAATTCCGACGCCTGCCGGAGGACGGCAGTAACGTAAACATGCTCGGTTGGATAAGACCGGTCCGCGTGAGAACCACGGCACGTTCGACGGCGTTCTCCAGTTCGCGCACATTTCCGGGCCAGCGGTAGTGACGAAGCGGCTCCATGCAGCCGTCCGCTATCCCCGTCACGCCGAATCCGTTCTCATCGTTGAAGGCATGGATAAAAAAGGCGGCGAGTTCGGGAATGTCCTCGACGCGTTCGCGCAGCGGCGGAATATTCACGCGAATCACATTGAGCCGGTAGTAAAGGTCCTCGCGAAACCGCCCGGTTTCGATTTCCTCCTCCAGGGAACGGTTGGTGGTGGCGATAACCCGTACGTCAACCTCGATCGTCTCCTCTCCCCCCACCTTATGCACCTCCCGTTCCTGAAGCACGCGCAGTAATTTCGCCTGGGCGGCAAGCGGCATCTCGCTGATCTCATCGAGCAGCAGCGTTCCCCCCGACGCCGCCTCGAACATGCCCTTCCTCTGTTTTATCGCACCGGTGAACGCTCCCTTTTCATGACCGAACAGCTCCGACTCGATCAGCCCTTCGGGAAGCGCAGCGCAGTTGACCTTAACAAAGGGACCGTTGTTGCGGCGGCTCTGAAAATGAATGGACCGCGCGGCAAGTTCCTTGCCGGTACCCGATTCGCCGGTAATCAGCACCGTCGAACGGCTTTCCGCCACCGAGGCGATCAGCATCTTGACCGCTTCCATCGCCGCTCCGCTGCCGATGAACTGCCAGCGGTTTCGCAGTGCCGTTTTCAATTGACGATTTTCACGCACCAGGCGCCGATAGCCCAATGTTCGCTCAACGGTCATCTCCAGTTCACGAATCAGGCTTTCGGACTTCTGAATGAAATCGTACGCGCCCTTCTTTATCGCCTCGACGGCGGTTTCAATTGCTCCGTAGGCAGTGATAATCAGAACCGGAAGGTCGGGATCGATTTTTTTCACCCGCTCGAGCAGTTCGATGCCCGACATGCCGGGCATTTTCATATCGGAAATGACCAGATCGAACTTTCCGGGGGTCATCATCGTACAGGCCGAAGTACCGTCGACCGCCGCTTCAATCTCATAATCGAGACGGCGCAGCGTTTCGACGATCGACTCCCGAAAAAGTTCGTTGTCATCCACCACGAGAATGCGGCCTTTCTCTTTCATAAACGCCGTTCTTTCAATTGCGGAATGAATACTTTGACGGTTGTTCCCTTCGACGGGACGCTGTCGACATCGACGTAACCGGAATGCGATTCGACGAATTTCTTCACAATTGCCAGGCCGAGCCCGGTACCGTTCTCCTTTGTCGTAAAAAACGGATCGAATATCTTTACGATGTCATCCGGTGCGATGCCGCATCCGGTATCGGCAACCGTCAACGCCGCGTATCCTTTCACCCCTTCGGCGACACCCACCCGCAGCGTTCCGCCTTCGGGCATCGCCTGGGTGGCGTTGAGGCAGAGATTGAGAAGCACCTGATTGATTTTTTCCGGATCGGCAAGCACATGGATCGCTCCCTCCCCCGTTTCATTAACGACGGTTACCTCCTGTTCAAGCCGTTCGATCTCGATACGCACGAATTCGACGATCTCTCCGACGATTTTCACCATGTCGGCCTTTCTCAATTCAGGTTTTACGGGTCGGGTGAAAACCAGGAGGTTGGTGACGATTTTGTTGAGATGTGAGATCCCCTCGACGATCTTCCCGAGCGTCGAGCGTCGCGGATCGTCATCGGTGAAGTCCCGTTCCAGGAGTGCCGCCCACATTCCCATTGCCCCGAGCGGATTGCGGATTTCGTGGGCGACGGTCGCAGACATCTCACCCAGCGCCGCCATGGTGCGCGTCTGTTGCATTTCCTCTTCGAGCGCCTTCAATTTTGATATATCGCTGAATACCTCTACCGCTCCGCGCTTCTCGCCGGTTCTGTCGCGCAGTAACGCATGGTGATATGATACGGGTATCGTATGACCGTCGCGGTGCCGGAGCGCCCGTTCTTTCATACGCGACCCGTAACCGCCGCCGTGAAGTACGCGCACAAGCTCCGGTTCCCCGCCGGTCTCACCGGGAAAAAAAGTCGCATACGGTTGCCGCAGCACCTCTCCCACCGAATAACCGGTTATTTCTTCGGCAGCACGGTTGAAATGGGTGACGGCACCATCGATATCGATCCCAATGACGCCGTTTTCCATACTCTGGAGAATGCTGTCAAGATAGGTTTGCATCTCCTCCTGGCGCGCCAGGCTTTCGCACAGTTCGCTGTTTTTGCGATCAAGCTCAAGATTGATTTTTCGGAAATCCTCCCGCATTGCCGCATAGGCCGCGCTTAATCGTTCGGCGCGAACCTGGAAATCCGCTATGATTTTCTGGAATGACGCCATCACTTCGGAAGTGAGCGCCGTCGGGAGGACCTGTTCGGCGGCGGTCATGACGGTCCGCCCCCGCACCGCTGTCGGCATTCGACGACGGAGCTCTCACCCCACGCGTCGCGGTCGGGGAGAGGCTGCCTGTGCCGCAACGCTTTCAAGATATTTGCGCAGCTGTGCTTCATCATCAAGAAACGCTCGTATCGCATCGGTGACTTCCTTCAGCACCTCGTTGAAAAGATCCGTTTCGGTGCCGCGGCCGATCGATTCTTTCCGCCGCTGCCATTCCGCCACCTGTTCGGTGACGCGGCTGCGCTCGCGTTCAATGGCTTCGAGCAGTTGCTGCTTTTTGCGAAGATGTTCCTTCACCAGTGAAACATCGCCGCGGGTCAACACGAGCTTTGCCATCAATTGACGCGTGACATCCCGCAAACCGCAATAACGAACAAGTTGACTCCGGTAGGAATCGGTCAGTTCCTGAATGAGAATTGTATCATTTTCATTCACCATATGCAACCGCCGCCTCGTTATCGGCAGCGCAACCGGGGCCCCTCATCGCACCACCGTCTTGTATTCGTATTCCCAGACGGCATCTTCCATTTTCCATTTTGCCTGCCGCGCCCAGTAATCGTCGGGGTATTTCCGTATCAGCTCCTTGAAGGTGTCGATCGCCTGCTGATACTTTTTGAGGTTTTTATTGATGCTTCCGATCTGAAAAAGTCCCCAGGGAGTTTCCTGAAATGCGGGGTATTTCCGCGTTACCCGTGTATAATACTCAAGCGCCTTGGCGTACTCTTTCATCCGGTAGTATTCGTCGGCGATGCGATAGTAGCTGTCGGGAACACGGAGAAAAAGCTTTCCCTTCTCGCCCGTTTCGATTGCGCGCTGAAAGCATTCGACGGCCCGGCTCCCGTTCCCCAGCTCGCAGTATGCCTTTCCCTGCTTGAAAAGGACTGCGACCTTATCGGCGGCCTTGCCGCTCAGACGAACCGACTGGTCGTAGGCATCCACCGCTTTCCGCGGCTGCTCCAGGTCGATATAGGCGTCGCCCAGTTTTTCCCAGGCATTTGCGCACCATTGATGCGTACGGTACTCCCGGATGAATTTCCTCAGCACTTTTTCTGCGGTCCCCGATTCGGACCGTTCAAGATAGGTAACGGCCTTGAAAAACAGGCTCCTCGGGGCCGCCATATGACGCGGATACCGTTCGAGTATCTGTTGAAACTGGTTCTCAGCCTCTTTAAAAAGGCGAAGCTTGAGATAACAGATACCCGTGTTGTAAAGGCAATGCACGGCAACGGTTCCCGACGGGTGCGCGGCGAGCACTTTTTTGAATTCATGAATCGCATCGTCGTATTTTCCACCCGTAAATGCACGGATTCCCCCAAGCAGCTGCTGCCCGGCGTCCGAAAGGGTATCGACCGTCATCATCGTGAGCAGTGAATCGATCCTGACTTCGAGGGTAAGATACTGTTCCCGGGGCGAAACCGACGAATCGCTTTTTTCATCGGGGAGCGGCCTTCCCGGCGCCATCGCGTCGAGCACCGCCGTTCCGCCGAGTCGGCGGTAGGACTCGATGAGCTGCTGCGCCTCCTTTTTCCCCGGCTCATACGTGGTATGCTCGATGTAGTTGAAAAGGTGCTTCACCGCCTTCGCGTAGTTCCGCTCCTCGCCGTAGATCTTGCCGAGATAATAATGGGCGTTGTTTCCGAGTTCCTTAAAAGCAAGCCCCTTTTTCAGGTTGATTATCGCCTTGGAGTATTGTTTGTTACGGTAACGTATCAGACCGGCGTAATAATACGCACCGGCATGCCCGCGCCGACGCGCAACCACCTGTCTGAATTCCTGAAGCGCACGGTCGTACTGTTCCTTATTGTACAACTCCACGGCGTCCCGGAACTGCGCATCAACGCTCTGCGCACCGCCCCCCCCACGGGGGGCGCCCGTTTCTGCGGATTTCTGCCCGCCGGACGAAGCGACCGCAATCGCCTTGTCCGTCTCGGCGGACGCCGCCTTGCCCTCTGCACGCTTCCCCACGCTTATCGCATCGATCAGACGGTCGATATGCCGCTGAAGGCTGTCGCGTTCCGCCGGATCACACGCCTGCTGGTACTGTTGCAATTCCAAAACCGCTTTTTCGTACTGCCCGTCTTTTTCATAGGCGGCCGCCAGCATCTT
>JAFGNB010000256.1 GCA_016927235.1 Chitinispirillaceae bacterium | reverse complement strand
CGGCGAGTGGCCGTACCACGCCATAAGCTATGTGCGCTGGCTGTCGGAGGTGGCGCTTGGCAAGTTCACTTCTGAAAACAACGCAAGCGGCGACAACACCGACCGGTTGCCGGTCGACATTCACTCGGCGATGGCCCTGATCGCACCGCGGGGATGCTACGTCGTGGACAACCCCTCGATCAATAACCTGGATCCAAAAGAGGCATGGGTGACGGCTAGCGCCGGTAAAATGGTTTTCGAGGCGCTCGGAGTGGGCAAACACTTCGCTTATATAGGCGCCGGGGGTGGTCACTGCCAGTGGCGCAGCCAGTATGACGGCGAGCTGAGCGCCATGATCGATAGATTCCTGAAAGGCAATAATTCCGCCAACACGGGGAAAATGTCCGGCGGCGCCTCGGTCAACGTCGGACAGTATATTAACTGGGACGCTCCCGTACTGGCCGGCGAACTGTAGCGCCGCGAACAGCAGGAATGTTATTAGAAAAAACGGCAATCTATATATTCTTTTCTAGAAAGAGATGCGGTATGCGCTCTTACGGTATGAAATGCCGGATTTCGTGTAGTAACGGACGGCGGTCTGTTGTCTTTCCAAAACGTGATCACTTCCGGGGCATTCTGCTGAAGAGAAAGTCGCTAAGGCCCTCCGAAACACGGTAGTGTAGGTCGTTGCCGTAGGGGATAACGGGATTGCCGTCCTCGATAAGGTAATCGACACCGAACAATCCTCCGTTGTTGAACCGGATACAGAGCCTATACTCAATAATTTGATCGAAGACGGTGGTGCTTTTACCGCCTGCAGCTTTTGTACAACCGGCGAGAAGCCTCGCAAATTCATGAATTTCATTTTTTCTTTTAATCACAATCGTGTGTATCCAGCAGCGGTGTTGGTTCGTTTTATCCCAAGGACCCATAAACAATACCGAATCAATGTCCTGTGGAATGACATCAGGAAATTTGAACCGTTTCGGTCGGATTACCGACCGTTCATCCAAGGGTACCGGACCCCCCACCCAGCATCCGTCCAAACCATACGTCGCCCCGATGATGGCACTATCAAGGATGTAGGCGATTCCATACGCCGTGTCATTGTTCCATGCGTGTTCCTGCAATCGATATTTAAACATTCTTACGGTGTCGCCTACAGCCCCCTCCGGACAGATACCGATTCGGTGCGAGGCGTTGCACAGTTGAATGTAAAAGTTTTTACCGTTGGGTTTTATTGTATCAATTACGATGGAGCGTATCGTCGGTTTTCCCGGCATGATATGGAGTTTGTACTTGATGAATAACTCCTTTATCGAAGAAAATTCATTGTTGATAATCTTCAATGGTTTGAATTTCCCATGGCATTGAAAGCTTTTATCACTGCGAACACTGTCAAGAAAAAGACTGTTTCTGACGGAATCCAGAACGGTGCCATAATCATCGCCCGAAAACATTTTTTTACGGTAATCGGATACGAATTGTAGGCTCTTTGATCCAGCGGATTTGAAGAAAAAAAACCGGATGGGATACACGAGAAAACTCGGCAGGAATTCGACGAATACCGGTACTTCCCTTTTATGAAGTATTGCTGCCCAAACAATTTCGATTTCATAATTATGCAGTGAATCGGGCCAGACCGGTGAGCCGACCGCGCATGAATACCTCCCGGAATCGGTATCGGCATAATAGGAATATGCATAGTAAAGCTTACAGAACGGCCTGTATTCAAACATTATGGGGATGACCCACATCGGATTTTTTTCCAACAACCCGGCGATTTCAGCGTTGCGGGTCACCTGGCCCGGCTGCAGATTGATCAGTGAAGCGATTGGATACGGGGCGCCCACGGTCATCTTCCGCGCCATTTTTTTAAGAGCGGCTGAGTCGAACTGCCGATGTCGTGCATCGTAAATATGTTTATAAAAATTCGCCTCGACATCAAGCGTGATTTGTCGGGGAACGTGAGGGTACTCCAGCCTGGTTCCTTTTTGACAGAAAATAATCGGTATGGAAAATAATACGATAAAAAGAAGAACGCACTTTACCGAGCAAGAACTGTCAGGCAACCTGATAGCAAGCGTAGCAGTGGTTGTCGATCTTCTTGTCGACTTCCGTTTCATATAAAAATCAGATTCCCGGCGGGTATCTGTCATAGGCAACTTTCCGGCAGGAACGTAAAGAGCGGGTTGGCGGTAGGGCAACACCTGCACCGTTGCAAATGGCCGCTTACCACCTGATACGCCCGCATGATGTCTGCAGCCTCCCTATTTATAACTAATTTCAATGGAATTTCACTTTGTTGCCTTCGGTCCGCAGTAGGGCAGACAATACATAATCCTCGGAATCAATGCCGATTTCAGCGTCATCAACCGGATGAGCACGCTCCTTGCAATGCCTGGCTTCTTCATTGGATGCCCCTTTGCACAATTCGATGCTGTTTGAATAATAAATTATAGTACCGATTACCCGATGAAACAAGGGTGCTGGAAAAACAGTTATCGAGTGGGAAGGAATGTGTGCTGCCGCCTCCATGCTGTTTGATTCGTCTTTTACGATCGACGACTATTGCCGATCCTTGCATTTTAATTGCCAAGGCACCTATTTTCTTCCAAGTGGTGTGGTGTAACTGAGGGAAGCGTCTGATTAAAAATTTTCGAGAATATCCACAATTAAGGAGCCTGTATGGAGATGCTGATATCTTTCCCCGGCGGAAAGAGAGTGGATGCGCAGTACAGCGGGTTTTCGATTCGAACCGACCAGCCGGTTCAGAACGGCGGAGAAGGATCCGCACCGGCGCCTTTTGATCTTTTTTTAGCGTCAATTGGAACCTGCGCCGGTATTTACGTAGTATCCTTCTGCCAGCACCGTCATATTCCCACGGAAAATATTTTTCTTATTCAAAAAACGGAGGAAAACGCCGCAATGAATATGATAGAGAAAATTACCATCGAAATTAACGTCCCGGCGGATTTCCCCCCGAAGTATAAAAACGCATTGGTTCGTTCGGCTGAGCTGTGTTCCGTAAAAAAACATGTAATGCAGCCGCCGAAGTTTTCAATTACCGTAAATGAGCAGTCCGTCCCCGATGATTCGAGTCATCCGGGAGGGGGGTAGTGTTGGTGTGAAAAGAGGGGCAGCCTGCCGGTTTTAAAGCGTGTGGTATGCGGTGCTTTGCAACGTTTCTCATTTATATCGCTTTACGGTGATTCGTAACGAACGGTGACGGAGAGCTACTGCATACCCGTTCGGTTGCAGCCGTTCCGGGAGATGCAATTCCTCCAGCGCCGGCAGTGAAACCGTATTCAGAATTCAGGGGCCGGTAGCCGGAAGAATATAAAAACAATACGCTTCGTGCGTGCCCCCTGTAAATGATTCATGTCCGGCACTTCCGGTGCCCGGGGGCCACGCGGTACAGAAGCCTTTAGCTCATTTTTCAGGCAGTGCTCATGCATCATTTCCTTTGCAAAATCGGATATTCCTTGCCACCCTTTGAGTATGCAGCTATGGAAATCAGCGATAGGTTCGCTTAAATTATATAGTATTTCCCACGATCGAATTGAAAAGGGGTAAAGCATGGCTGGTTTCAATGTGAAGCTATCGAAGCCGACTTCGTTTTCACGACGGTTTCTTTGTATGATCCCGCTTATGACCGGTCTTGTTGCGGGACGGATCGTGTGGCAGGAACAGATGCATCTTCGCTCCCCTCTTTCCGCTGCCGTCACCTGGAAAACCGTGGAGGGATTTGAATGCTATTTCAATGACCTCATATTTGCCGAAGGGCGGTTCGTCGGCGTTGGATCGCGCGGCATCTGCTACGAGTCGGAAGACGGCCTGATTTGGACGAAGGATACGATCCCCGGCCTTTCGCAAAGTGATCTCGGTTTCATCTATTACAAAACGCCCGATGAGAACGACGAAAACGGATTTTTCATTACCATAACGACCGATGGAATTCTGCTTGTTTCGGATGATGATGAAACCGTCGTGGTAAGCCGCAGCGACGCTTTCCCCGGCTATCGGACGTCCGGCCCCGCCATTCACCGGAACGACGATCCGGAGGGGGCAATCTCCGCAGAAGCGCTCAGGCCTCTGTGTGCGGGCGACCTTTTCCTGCTGTCGGGACAAAGGGTGGGTTTTAAAAGGATCGGCACACGCCCGGACAGGTTCGACACACGTTTCAGACCCGCGATCGCCGGTGTCTACGTGCTACGAGGAAAAAGCGGCGGAGAACGATCCCGCGGAAAATCGATTCTGCCGTGATTACGGATCCGGAAAAGAAAAAACCGCTTCAGCAGGAAGCAGGAGGTTTGGGGGGATAGGAATAGATTTTCATGCGCTGCGAAAAGGCGCCGTTTGCAATCTCACCGAATGAGCCGAAGGCCTGTTCCGCGCCCCCCCGGCCGCCGGTCGTGCCTGACAACCGACTTCTGATGAAGGGCAGGTGCGTAACGGGTGATCTTTGTTTTCTTTTGACTCCTGACTCCTGACTCCTTGCTTCCCCTTTCCCTTCCACTGCACAATGATATAATGTAGATTTTTATTATATCTTGCTCAAATCGTCAAAGGATGCTTCATGTTTCCACGAGGCAGCGGCGTTTTACTTCATATTTCGTCCCTCCCGTCTGTCTATGGTATCGGCGATCTTGGTCCGGAGGCGTATGCATTCGTCGATCTGCTGCATGAAGCGTCGCAAACCTACTGGCAGGTGCTGCCGCTCAACCCGACGCAGCGCAGCAACTTCAACTCTCCCTACTTCAGCTCCTCCTCGGCGGCAGGCAATGAACTTCTGATCAGCCCGGAGAGGCTTATGGAGGCGGGGCTGCTCAAACGAACCGATATTCCGTCACGAGGATTTCCGGAAAATGAGGTCGATTTCCCTGCGGTCACCGCGTACAAGCGTCAACTTCTCGAAGCCGCATACCGACGGCGCGGCGGCCGACGGGAAAGGGAGGGGTTCATTTCATTCTGTGACGCCGAGAAAAAATGGCTTGACGATTTTGCGCTTTTCATGGCGTGTAAAAAACGGTTCAGGGGCGTGCCGTGGAACCGGTGGCCGGAACCGGTCAAGTTTCGCCGTCCGGCGGAGCTTGAAAAAATGGGAAAGAGGTGCCGGAAGGAAATCGAACGTCAGAAATGGTATCAGTACATTTTTTCCGAACAGTGGACGGCGCTCAGGCGTTACTGCAACGAACGTTCCATACGCATTGTCGGCGACCTGCCGATCTACGTCAGCTACGACAGCGTCGACGTCTGGGCAAACCCCGCCCTGTTCAAGCTCGACGGCAACCTCGATCCCGTCGCCGTCTCGGGCGTCCCTCCCGATTATTTCAGCGCAACCGGCCAGCTCTGGAACAATCCTGTATACAATTGGGATAACCTCCGGGCCGACGGTTTCTCCTGGTGGAGCGACCGGATGAAAACGATGCTCGACCGGTTCGACATCGTGCGGATCGACCATATCCGCGGTCTCGTCCAGTACTGGGAGGTGCCTGCGGGCGCGACGACGGCGATCAACGGGTCCTGGCGGCCGGTGCCCGCCTACGAGCTGTTCGATTCGCTTAAGGCGCGTTTCCCCGACCTGCCGGTCATCGCCGAGGATCTCGGCACTATCACCGACGATGTGCGGGAGGCGATCAACCGCTACGGATTTCCCGGCATGAAGATCCTGCTCTTTGCATTCGGCGACGACAATCCGGATCATCCCTATCTGCCGCACCGTTATGAACAAAACTGTTTCGTCTATACCGGCACCCACGACAACAATACCGTCCGCGGATGGTTTGAACAGGAGGCGGGTGAGAAGGAGCGGGAACGGTTTTTCCGTTATACCGGAATCGCCGGCCGGTCGGCGGAATCGGTTGTTAAAGAGATGGTCCGCCTCGCCCAAAAGAGCGCAGCCGCGGGCGCGATCATTCCTGCCCAGGATCTGCTGCTCCTCGGGGCCGAAACCCGCATGAACCGTCCCGCCGTCGAGGAGGGAAACTGGAAATGGCGGCTTACCCGCGAACAGATGCGAAACATGCCGGCCGCCCGCCTTGCGGACATGGCGAAACAGTACGGGAGGGCGCCGATGCGGGGGGTATCTTCACCTGACCATTCTTCGGGAGCAAAGGGCGGTATCTGAGGGACAGGAATAGTATAATTATTAACGGTCTCATAATTGTCGATACATTATCCGTTGAAATCATCGGGGTCGGCATCGGCCTCGGAATCGGGATCGACCTTGAAATAGTGACTTTTCGATGCCGATGCCGATTCCGACCCCGAGCATGATGCCGGTGCATCTTATTACAAGACAGTTAATTAAACGACGGGGGATAGAATGAAACCGAGCAATCATCTCTCGACATCCGGCCACTCGCCTCTCGATGAAACCGATGCGCGTTTGCGTACGGTAACGCTGAATATATCGTTGGCAATAGGGATCCTCTCGACGCTCTATTTTTTTATCTATCATTTGGTTCAGCATGAACCTTTTCCTTTCTTTGTATCGTTTGCAGCGATCGCTGTATTCGGTCTGATACTGTGGTTGAATGTCGTCGTTCCCCGTTGCAGAAAACTTTTTGATACTGTCTTTGTCTTTTTTGTCGGCACGGTTTTTATCGTGTTGGTGGCCACCCAGTTTCCCGAGCCCGCCATCGTTCTCTGGTGTTTTCCCTTTCCGCTTGTCGCGGTGTTCCTTCTTGGGAGCAGCCGCGGAGGCATTGCGCTGATTATTTACAATATCGGTGTCGTCGGCGTGTTTTTGTATGATATTATTCTAGGTCCCGCCCGCTATGATTACGGGTACGCCGTCCGCTACTCCGGCGTATTGGTCGTCATTTCCATCCTGGCATATTATTACGAATCATTACGGGTCCGCACTATTACGATAATTCGTACGGCAAACCTTTCGCTGGAACAGCGCGTCGAGGAGAAGACAAAAGCCCTTGAGGAGAGCCAGGGACGTCTCCATCAGGCCGAGAAAATGGAGGCGATAGGATTGCTTGCGGGCGGTATCGCCCATGACTTCAACAACCAGCTTACCGGGATCACGGCATTTGCCGATCTCATTCTGGCAAGTGCACAGACCGATGACGAGATCCGGGAATGCGCCGAAGGCATCCTTACCGCTTCGCGTCGCTCCGCCGAACTGACGGGACAGCTCCTTGCCTTCGCGCGGAAAGCCAGTATTCTCTCAATACCGGTTGATATGCATCAGGTGGTGGGCGAGGTCGTTTCGCTTATCAGCCATACCTTCGACAAGCGCATCGTTATTCAACGCGAACTTGCCGCGCAACCGCCGACGGTGCGCGGCGATCCGGGTCGTCTCGAAAATGCGCTGCTCAATCTGGCGCTTAACGCACGAGACGCCATGCCGTCGGGCGGAGAGCTGCGTTTCGCAACCGAGACGGTCGAACTCGATGAACCATTCTGCCAAACACTCCATCACGATATTGTTCCCGGCGAGTATCTCCATGTAAGCATCACCGATACCGGCCGCGGAATGGACCGGAAAACCGCCAACCGCATTTTCGAGCCGTTCTTCACCACCAAGGAGCGGGGAAAAGGGATCGGCATGGGGCTGCCGGCGGTGTACGGGACGATCCTCAGCCACAGCGGCGCCATAACCGTTTCCAGCGAACCCGATCGCGGATCGACGTTTCATATCTATCTGCCGCTTCTTAAACAGGAGCCTCCCCCCGTTGATTCGAAAGAAATAAAAACGGTTCCTCATGAAAAATTCCACGGCCATATCCTGCTCGTCGATGATGAGCAGACCCTCGCATCGAGCGTCAAAAAGCTGCTGCAGCTTATGGGATTCACCGTCACGATCCGCAGCAACGGCAGGGAAGCGGTCGATTTTTACCGGGACAACTGGCGTACGGTCGACATCGTTATTCTCGATATGGTCATGCCGGTCATGGACGGTAAGGATGCGTTTATCGCAATGAAACGAATCAATCCGGAGATCGTCGTGGTGCTTGCCTCAGGGTACAGCCTCGGCGGCGAAGCCCGGAGCATTCTCGATCTGGGCGCAAAGAGATTCATTCAGAAGCCGTTCACTTTTTCCCAGATCCGCGATGCATTGTCGGAATTTGCGCGTCCCGCGGGGTAATCCCGCAGAGGCGAGCGGTCACGGCCCCCCGAAAAGATCCTGCTGCCCCGAAACAATCCGTGCGAAACTTTTCCCCGTCAATTCAAGCACCGAATCGGCGACGGGTTGCAGTTGACAGTCGACATAGTGCCGGTAGTCGATGGGTGCGAAGAACTTTTCAACCGGTTGCGGGCCGTCAATGGTGACGTAGTAACGGACGAGGTGCGGCGGACGGTCGAGCAGCTTTGCGGCCTGCACATGGGGAGGAATCGATTGCGTGTAGTCGTCGATCCGTTTTCGCATCCGTTTTTTATACAGCAGTTTTCCGTCGACACGGCCGCCGGTGACGTCGGACACCGTTTGAAGAATGTACTCATCGACCGGTTCCCCGGTGAAGATGCGTCTGATGAGTTCCTGCTGGAACTCTTTGGCGAGGTCGGTCCAGTCGCCGCGCGCCGACTCCATCCCCTTGAAATGCAGCTTCAGGTCGTTGCCCTGCCAGCTGCCGCCGCAGTAATGCTTTTTGCTGCCGTATTCGCCGCCGCGCACCGCCGGAATGAGAAAGTAGCGATAATGGGTTTCGAATTGGAGGAGGAGCGCCGAGGCTGCGTTGAACTTTTCGGCGAGGTGCCGCTCAAACCATTCCGTCACCGTATGGGCGATGTCGCGACCGATCGCGTCGGCATCATGGTCATGTCCCGGACCGAGCAGCACGAAGAGCGAATCGGTGTCGCCGTAGATGACGGGGTAGTTTGTTGAGGCGACGATGAATTCGATCGCCTTTTTCAGAATATATTGACCGGTCCGCGTAATGGTTGAAGCGAGTTCCGCAGAGAAAAAGCGGCAGTTTCTCGCGCCGAGGACGCCGTAAAAGCTGTTCATGAGTATTTTTATCGCCTGCGACAGGTGGGGGTTGTTGTTGCGTTTCGCCTCATTTCTCGCTTCGAGCAGCTCGCTGATGATAGAGGGAAGGATGGCGGGGGTTCGTGCGAATGAGGGTCCTGCGGGCCCCTGGATGCGTTCAACGGAAGGAAGGCGGCATCCGAGCGGGTCGATCGCGAAACTCATGATGATCGAGGGATAGAGGCTTCTGAAATCAAGCACGAGCACATTTTCATAGATACCCGGTTTCGGTTCGATGACATATCCCCCCGGCAGGATCACGTCGGTTTCCGGAGAGCGCGGAGCATCCGGGGCGACATACCCGAAGCGGTGCAGCCGGGGAAGATAGAGGTAATCGAATGCCGCGATACTGCCGCCCGGGCGGTCGAGCAGGTGTCCCGAACGACGAGAGCGTTCGATCGCATTGGGAAGCATGTCGGTTCGTTCGAAAATTTCGCGGGTAAGCAGCGCGTCCTGCAGGTTGTAGTGCGCGAACGCCTCTTTATCGGTTGTGTAAAGGCGGTCGATCGCGGCGATTTTTTCGGCACCGGAAAGCGTGATATCTTTTGTTGTATGCAGCAGCGTCGCCGCCACATGATTGAGCGAGTACTCTTCGAAGGAGCGGTAATAGGCGCGCAGCAGCACCGGTACGTCGATGATAACGCGGCCGTCAATACGTACCGCGGTGCGGTTGCCGCCGGTGCGGGATGAAACAACCGACGCGACGTCGTCGTCGCGGCCGGCAATAAACGGTATTCCCAGCTCGCGGCACCGTTCGGCGATCATCTTCAGATCGAAACCGATTACATTCCATCCGATGAGTACGTCAGGGTCTTCATCGCGCATATGGCGCAAAAAGCGTTCGATGACCTTTTTTTCATCATGGCAGTAGTAGATGGACGAATGATCGTTTCCTTTTCCGACGATAAAAACGGCATCTCTCCTTCCGGAGCAGGCGATGCTGTAAAGTGAACCGTTATTCACATCCGTTTCGATATCAAGGGAGAGTACCGTAAGCTTCGGCACGAAATCCGCTCCCCGGATGCGGGGGTTGACCATCCTGAGGGTTTTACCGCTTCGAAGGGAACTACCGGTTGCTTCAAATCCGCCCATTACCGACCGTTCCATGAGAAAACGGTCGACCGGATGGATGTCCGATTCGAAAACAGGCAATGAGGCGGAATGAAGGCGGCGTGCACACTCCCTGAGCGCGGCATGGGTTGCGAAGTAGCAACAGTCGACTGATATTCCGTTGAATGTCCTCAGGGAGAGCGGTTTGCGCTCCGCAGCGGCACGCGTATACTCTGACGGTACGGAGGGAAGCGTAAAAAAAAGCGGCCGGAAATTGGTAATGGTGATATGCAGCGGCGCGCTTTCACTGTTCACGGCGAACAGATCGATCTCGAAATGTCCGGAACAGTCGCGGCTGTTATGGGTAAGGAGAAAGCAGCGCTCGGTGGTTGTCGGTTCCACGTGACCAAATATAGTACAGTTCATCCCGGCGAATAAAAAAAATCCCCTTCGGACTACTCCTTTAACCATTTTTAGTATAGTATGAAAGGGTGAACAATCATCAACAACATTTATCCGTCAGAAACAGGAGGACGTATGGATAACATGTGGGAAAAAATCAAAAAAAGTCTGAAAGAGGGAGCCTCGCTTTCCATGGAAAAAATCGAGGAGTATACGAAGCTCGGCAAGCTGAAGGTTGAAGAAATGGCCGCAAAACGAAAAATCGAGAGAAATTTTGTTGATATAGGAGAACGCGTTTTCGACCTTATTGAAGAAGGCAAGGGAAGCGCCGTCGCCGACGATCTCTCGATAAAAAAAGCATTTGAGAACATCACGGCGCTTCGTGAAGAGATCGCCGAACTCGATCGGAAAATGAAGGAAGTTTCCGAAAACGCGAAAAAAGACCGTAAGTTCCAGGATGACGAAGACGAGGTAAGCGGTATTTGATCCATGAAGAAAAGGACTGTCCTGATTGTCCCGCCACGGGGAGTGCCCCTCAAGGCATTCAGGATACGGCTCTTCGTGGCTTTTTTTTTGGCGGCGGTGGTTGTCGCCGGTTTTACAGGGCTGGTGCTTCCCTTTGATTTCTTGACAAGAGATGCCGCGGAACAGAATTATCGCAAGAATCTTATCGAACAGAACAGAGCCCTCCTTCAGAAAATCATAACCACCCTGCGAATGCTCAAAGACCTCAAGGGCCAGATAGCACGGCTCGAACAGCACCGGCGAAATGTCGTCGAGGTGAGCGGAAACGAAGGCGGACCGTCCGCTAAACCCCAGGGGGATATCGACTTCACCCTGCTCGAGTCCGATGAGCTCTTGTCGTATATCGAAAAAATCGAAGCGCGGTTCTCTCCGTTCATCATGCAGACCTCCGACAGCGGTAATCGCTTCGATTCGATACCGGTGCTGCCTCCCATTCCATTGCCGGCCGTCATCTCACGTCGATTCGGAATGGCGCTCGATCCTTTTTCAGGGAAAAAACGTTTTCACAACGGAACCGATTTTATCGCCGAATCCGGTACACCGGTCATGGCGACCGCGGCGGGGATTGTTCAGCGCATCGAAAAACATGCGATCTGGGGAAAAAAGGTGGTTATCAAACATGGTTCCGGCTACAGCACCACCTATGCCCATCTCGGAGCGATTGCCACTTCTCAGGGAAAACAGGTCGAGCGAGGAGAGACAATCGGCGAGATCGGCCTCTCCGGGTTGACCAGCGGACCGCATGTTCATTATGAAATACGGTGTCACGGGAAGGCGGTCGATCCTGAAGCGTATTTTTTTCCTCACGAGCTGGTTAACGCTCAGTAAAGCAATTTTCTCTATAAAAAGTGCAAGAAGCGAAGAACAAGTAACAGCAGCGACAGCAGCACCAAAAGTATGCCGCCGCCGATGACGGGCCAGGGCGGCTTGAAACTTTTCTTCGGAGGGGTCCATACGGGAATACTGCTTGGATCATGGAGATACCGTAAGATAACATCGTTTGGCGAACGGTCGGAAATGGAACGGAAAACCACGAAAAGATCGTGACCGAAATCGGCGATGGTATTGTAACGATCCGCCGGATTGAGCGCCATGCTTTTATCAATGATGCGGGAAAGCTCCTGAGGAACTGCGACCCGCGTCTCGCCGATGGGCAGGTAGATCCCCTTGGTCTTTTTCTGAACGATTTCGGAGAGCGTTTTTTGCGGAAAGGCCCTTTTCCCGGAGATCATTTCGTAAAGAACCGTTCCCAGCGAGAAGATATCGCTCCGGTGATCGAGTGACGATCCGTTGAGCTGCTCGGGGCTTAGATACACGAGTGTTCCCATGATTTTCGCTCCGATGGTGTGCAGGCTCACTTCGCTCGGCCGCGCAATGCCGAAATCCATCAGTTTTACGATTCCGTCTTTTGAGATGAAAATGTTGTCCGGTTTAATGTCCCGATGGATAAGACCGCGGTAGACCTTGCCGTACAGGGTATAATCCTTGGTGTGGGCATAATGGAGCGCCTGGCATATAAAGCAGGCGATTGAAAGGCTGATGGGGATCGGAAGCCGTTTCGTCTGGGAGAGCATCGTCTTGATCGAGAGTCCGTCGACATACTCCATTTCGATGAAGGGAATCTGCTGATTTACATAACCGATATTGTGGATTTCGATGATATTGGGGTGGTGAATGTCGGCGAGGATTTTTGCCTCGGTCATAAACCGCTCGCGCGCTTCGGTGTTGTTGTACTTTTTGAGCACCTTTACCGCCCGGACCACCTCAAGCCCTTCGTGCCACACCTTGTAAACAACTGCGCTGCCGCCCTCTCCGATAAGCGCCTGGATTTTGTTCGGCCCTATTTTTTCTCCCGGTCCGGGCAGCGGAAGCTGGTCGGGCTTGTACGGATTAATAACCTGATCGGTCATTTTAAGATGTTGAGGGGCGGGCATTTCAGATTGAGGGTCCATAGGTAGCGTTAATATAGATAGCGCAGGGTTGCTTCCACAACAGTTCCGCTTTACGCGCAGTGCGTTTTGCTGCAAAGGTACACGATGATTGCGGAGTCTAAATGCCCTTACCAAAGGAGTATATCGACAACCCTTGTTCAGTGAGACGCGGTGAAATCACCCCTGAAAAACCGCCGCATCCACACTTCAACCGTCATATACCGGCCGAGCAGCTCCGAATAATCGGCTCCTGAAAAGTGGAAGAAAAGGTGGCGTTCAATCCTGCGAGGGTTGACAAAATCATGCAGCAGGGCGTTTTTTGACGTCAGCATGTCCGAAAACAGCTTACGCGCGGGATCGCGCCGTATCCAGACGGGGTAATCGGTATAACCGGTACGCTCCGGCAGAAAGGCGATAACTCGGCCTGCTTTGCGGCAACACCTTTGCAGCAGGCGGACAAAATCACAACGCATCCCCCTTGCCGAGATGGGCAATCCCGTTTTCTGCCACGGAATCGAATGAAAAAATTCCGGAAAGGTTCTCAGCAGCATCCGGTTGTAAATAAACGATCCCCGTCGATACTCCACCGGAATCGACATGGTCAATTCCATGAGTTGGTTATCGAAAAATGGTATCCGCGGATGCACGGAGATGCTCCCGGCCATCAACCCCATCGCGATGAAGCGCCGCCCGCGACTATGGAACCGCACCAGTTCATTGCCGGGGCGGCCGCCGTACGATCCGCCAAGCAGTGCGTCGCCGAGAAAACCGTTGAGTTCGATGTCGAAGTGGTTGCGGCAATCATCGATCCGTTCGATGCCGTGCATATGCAACATATTGAATTGTCCGTCGGTAAGCCAAACGGCTTCAAGCCGATTGTTGAGCCAGTTGTCGGTATTGATGAGGTGGATACGATGGCGGGACGGTCTGATTGCCGTGACTTTTTGCGCGATGCGGATATCACTGCAGCCGCTTTTGCCGAAGGTGAAAACCGGTATCGGTTCGAAAGATGCGGGAATTGCAGCAAAAATCGCCCGAGAATCGAGCCCGCCGCTTAAACCGATGCCGATTCGTTCTCCCGGCATGCACCGTTTCGCAACCGCCTTTTTAAAAGTTGAGCCCAGCGCATCGGCAACGGAGTCAATGTCATCCAGTTTTTCCATCCGCTTGATTTCATCCCAGTTCCAGTACTTCTGCCGGGTCGTCGAGGAAGTTCGAAGGTTCCGAATAATGAGGGTCGCCGGTGCGAGAAGCTCGACCGTGTCGAACCATGTCGTATTTTCAGCAAGATGGCCGATACGCAGGAACTGGGCAATTCGTTCGGGATTGACTTCGAGCGAAAGCGGGGGAAGATGCCTGAAGGCCTTTATTTCCGATGCCCAGCCGAGCATGCCGCGGGCAGTGCTGAAGTAGAGGTGTCGCAGGCCGTAACGGTCGGAGATCAGATAGAGCAGCTGTTGATTCCGGTCGTAGATGACGGCGGAGAAGACGCCGTCGAGATCGTGGAGAAAGGGAAGAAGGCTGCCGCGACGATAGTGCATGCCGAGAAGCTCCGGCGCGGAGGTGTTCAACGGCAGGGATTCCGGGTACAATTCGCCGTCAAGCCATAGTGCAATTCCATCGTTTTCAAACGGCTGCTTCTCACCTTGAACGATGCCGGTGTGAACGCGGGATGCCGCGACCGTGCCGTCGTCAAACAGGCGATCGCGCCGATGGTACGGACGATAGACGAGCGATTCCTGCATCCGTTTGATCGATTCTGCGGGAGGGGTGCCGCAGGATGGTGATATGGTGAAACCGCACAGGCCGGGCATACGGGTTACCGAAGCAGCGCCTTGATCTGTTCTCGTGGCTCGTTGCGCACGAAAAGCCGTCCCCACAGCTCCAGCGCGATTGCGGTAAACAGAAGGTTTTCATCGTGACCGGTCCAGAACAGCAGGTCTTCGAAAGAACAATGAAAATGGTCCTGCATGAAACCGCCCCGAAAGATGCGGCGGTCGATGCCGCGGAGGTATTTTTGCCATGGAACGGGGAACCCCGCTTTTTTACGGTAGACAACGGAACGGGGGAGGTATCGTTGCGCGAGTTTCTTGACGATATATTTGCCGCACCTTCCCCGTACTTTATATCTGCTGTCAAGCCTTACCGCGAAGTCGATTACCCCGTTCTCCAGAAACGGCACCCGCGATTCGATGCTCGCCCTCATGCACATACGGTCGTTGCGCTGGAGAAGGGTCGCGAGATGCCCGAAAAGGTTCGATGTGCAGAAGGCCGCAAGAAGCGGCGACCGGTCGAGATGTTCGTAGGCACGACGCAACATGCGCAGCAGCTGCCACGACTGCGCGTTGCGGAGCAGCGCGTTTCGCTTCGCGAAGACGGGGATGTTCCGGTTCGTATAGGTTAAGTAGTTTCCGGAATAATAATAAAACTCCTCCGCATCGAAGTGCTCGGCATGGCGGAACAGTTTGAACGCACGGTAACCGTTGTTGATCAGGCCGGATATTCCCTCCAGGAGCGCGTACCGTTTCAACGTCGCATTGAAAACCGCATGCCAGCCGTATCCGCCGAACAGCTCATCGCCTCCCTCCCCGCAGAGGAGCGCTTTGATCCCCCGGCTGCGGGCTTTTTGTGAAATGGCAAAGAGAGATATATCGCTCGGATGGTAGATCGGAACATCGAGATGATACACGGAATCCACGAGCTCATCGAGGAACAGCGATTTATTCATTGATATCGTATGGAGCTGCAGTCCGTATTTCGCGGCAACCGTGCGTGCATAGGGGAGCTCCCCCGCTTCACCCTCGACCGCGGCATGAAAAATACCCGCATCGGCCCGTTCTCGTGCGGCGATCGCCGTTATCAGGCTGGAATCGACTCCGCCGCTGCAAAGAATGCCGATCGGCGCACTGCTCACGAGGTGCATTCGTATCGATTCCGAGAGCAGTTCGTCGAGACGGTTTACGCATTGACCGATCGATGCACTTCCGATGAAACCGTCGCTTTTCCCGGCAATCGTTTCCGGAATTGAAAACCATGTCTGTTGCGATTCCCGCATGTCTTCCGCCCGTATCGTCAGGAAGGTGCCCGGTACAAGCTCCTTTATGGTACGCCAGGGGGTCCGCTGAAATTCCGCATGTCCGTAGGCGATGACATCGGCGATATATCCGTCGTCAAGGTCATCGGGGCGCCGGTACGCGGTCAGACTCTCGAGAAGGTGCAGCAGGGTCTTGATTTCCGAGGCGAAGAAAAACATACGGTCGTAGCGGGCGTAGTAAAACGGTTTGATGCCGAGGCGGTCGCGCGCACAGAGCAGAGTTTCGTTTTTCTTGTCATACCAGGAAAAGGCGAACATGCCGTCGAGGAGGGGGAGCGCCGCCGCGCCTTTCGACCGGAGCATCCTGAAAAGAACCAGCGAGTCTGAACAGGGCGCGTCGTCGGAGAAATGCTCCCTGCCTAGAGTGCGGAAGTTGTAGATTTCCCCGTTGAAAACAAGTATACCCGCCTCATCTTCAAGCGGTTGATTTGAACGGGAAGAAAGATCAATGACGCTGAGACGGTTATGACAGAAGCAGAAGCTTTCGGTAGCGATCGAGCCGAAATAATCGGGTCCGCGGTGATGTTGGAGCGCGGCAGCACGCTCAACAGTCCGCTGTGCAATGCCTTTAGTACCCAGAACGCCCGTTATGCCGCACATGGCCCGGGAGTTCCGGCGGAGATAAATGGAGTAGAGCTCTCAAAGATGCGCGATGCCATGAGAACCTCTCTTTCGGTGTTTTAAAAAGTAAAATCACGCTTCGCAATGTCAGAAAATACCCATTGAGTGCAATGATGTCAAATGAACGGCAATCGCCCCGCATGCTTGAAAGACTTGATAATCTCCTGCTTTTAAGCTATTTTGATTGGACGGCCGTGCCAGGGACAATGCTTTAAATGCCTTCTTTAATTAGTTTAAAATCAATTAATTATCTGGAAGAGTAAAATGGTCGGATGGAGAGATAGACGATGGAGGAGAACCGCATTCATGATAATATGCGTATCTGTTGTCGTCGCCGTTTTTACCCCGCATTCTACTGCGACCGACAGCACTGCCGCGCTGACGCCCTATGCAGAGTTTATCGCCGGATGTTCGCTGTTGAGAATTGCGCCGATAGCCCGTCATGCGAGCCGGCAGGCGGCCGCATACCGGGCGCTTGGAAAAATCACCGATCTCTCGGCCGGCGAGGTTTGTGCGTTTCTGGAGAGTATCCGTAATGATCCGAAGAAAGGCAAAGAACTGTACGACATAATGCAACAATCATTCGCGTCGCCCCCGGATTCGACCAGTTGAGTTCATAGACAAGGAGATAGCAATGGCTCACGAAACGGTTTTGGAATGTAACGACGGCAACTTTTCGAGCGCTGTTCTTCAAAGCGACCTCCCGGTTGTTGTCGATTTCTGGGCGGAGTGGTGCGGTCCGTGTAAAATGCTTACCCCGATTGTTGAAGCGCTATCCGCTGAATTTGAAGGGAAAATTCGTATGGGCAAAGTAAATGTCGACGATAATCCCCAGATCGCCGCAAAATACGGTATCGTAAGCATACCGTCGCTGCTGTTTTTCAACCAGGGTGCCGTCGTCGAACAGCATACCGGTCTTCTGGCTCAGGCTGCTTTAAAAAAGAAAATTAATAACATTTTCAAACTGTAACACTGTCCGGCCGTCCTGTATGCCTCCCGAAGCGTATCACCCGGAATGTGCGGCTGACGCAAGGATACGGATCGCCTTGTTAACGGGGATCGAGCGTGATAGACGGTTCGTCGACGATGATCCGAACGTGTGAAATCATATTCTGGTTTTCCCTTTTCATTCTTGCTTACTCCTATACGCTTTATCCGGGGTTGCTGTTTCTATTCACCCGGTTTTTCGGAAGGACGGTTCGTCAGGATCCCCGATACCTGCCACGTATCGGCGTGCTGGTGCCTGCATACAATGAAGAAAAGGTAATCCGGCGGAAAATCGATAATATCCTTTCGCTTCACTACCCGCCCGAATTACTGTCGGTGTGGGTCGGTTCCGATTGTTCAACCGACGAGACGGAGGCGATCGTACGCGGTTACAACGACGAACGCGTCCGCCTCTGGAGGGCCCCCGAGCGATGCGGCAAAACCGGCGTACTGAACGGACTGGCGCCGCGTATCGACGCCGACATCATTCTTTTTACCGATGCGAATACGAAACACCGCCCCGATTGTCTGACCGCACTCGTCAGAAATTTTGCCGATCCGATCGTGGGAGGCGTTGCCGGACACATCGAACACGCGAAGCGCGGCGACGAAGAGATGGGGGAGGGAATTTACCGGGCATTCGAATCGAAACAGAAATTATATGAAGGGATCCTGCACAGCACGATTTCCGCATTCGGCGGTTTTTATGCAGTACGGAAAAGCGCTTTTCGCCCGATTCCCCCGAACGCTTATTCAAATGACGACGTGTTGATTCCGATGAACGTGATCCGTCAGGGGTTGCGTGTGATATTCGAACCCGAAGCGCTATCGGAAGAGGAGACGACCGGAAATATTAAAAGTGAATTCAGCCGCCGTATCCGTATCGGTGCAGGCAATTTTCAGGCATTTTTCTGGCTGCTCGATTTTATCAATCCCTCCAAGGGTTGGCCGGCATTCTGCCTTGTTTCTCATAAATTCAGCCGCTGGTTTTCACCGCTGTTTCTTCTGGCGGTGATGCTGAGTTGCGGGGTGCTTTTTTTTAAAACCACTATCAATCTTTACCGGATGTTTTTTGCATCAGGGATGATGATCGTCATAACGGGAATACTGTACAAATTCATACCATTGCGGATTACCCGTCATGTTTTTTATTTCCTTGTAATGAATACGGCACTGGTGCTGGGATTTTTCCGTTTTCTTCGCGGAATAAAAAGCGCGGCATGGTCGAGAACGGAGCGAAGCGGACCCGGGGGGAGCGATGCAGGATGAGGAGTAACGAGTGAAGATCGGATAAAATCCCATCTGATGAATATCAAAACAAATCATTACCTCGGCTCCCGTCCGTGCTTTCTCGCCGGTGTGCTGTTTCTATCCACTGTTTTTATCATCGAATTGATAGCAATCCTTGCACTGAATTCCGGGCGCTTCATTTACACCCTCGACGATCCCTATATCCACCTCGCACTTGCCGAAAATATTGCGAAAGGACATTACGGAATCAATCTTACCGAATTTTCGGCACCGTCGTCGAGTATTCTATGGCCCTTTATTCTCGCGCCGTTTTCACGCTTCAAACATTTCGAAGCAATTCCATTGTTGATAAATCTTCTCGCTTCCATCGGAACGATTTTTTTCTTTACAAGGATTTTGCACCGCGCCTTACATTTTGCCGATCGAAAAACGGAATCATTCGTTGCCACCCTCATCCTCATGGTCCTGATCGTCTGTACCAATGTCGCCGGCCTTATTTTTACCGGCATGGAACACTCATTGCAGGTGTTGCTTGCCGTCATGATCATCGACGGATTGACGGCTGATTCCGAAGGTCGAAAAGGGCGTTTCTTATTGGCGATTTCAATGATCCTCGCGCCGCTCATCCGCTATGAAAATCTGGCACTATCATTGGCGGCCGTTGTCCTTCTCTGCTTCCGCAAACGCTTCACTGCCGCAATCGTCTGCACTGCGGCTATCGCTCTTCTTATGGGGGCATTCTCATTTTACCTTACTCGATTAGGACTTGGCCCTCTTCCCGCATCAGTGCTTGCAAAATCCACCGTCGCGGCCGGCAATAAAGATATATCTGCGTTCATTTCCGGCATTTTTGCCAATCTGGCAAGCGGTTTTACGAGTTCGCGAGGCCTGCTTCTCATCGCCGTGCTTGGTATCCTGAGTATCGCCTGGCGGACATCAATCAATAAGAAAAGGAAGTTACTCGCCGGGAGCATGTCGATAGCGATACTGATACATCTGCTTGCGGGTGCGTACGGCGGTTTCAACCGGTATGAAATATATGTCTGGACCGCGACGGTGGTAACGGCGGTGTATGTGTTTGGAGAGGCGGCATGCCGGTTTCTGGCGTCACCCGAGGGAAAAAAGATGATGCCCGCCCTATCGGCGCTTTTCTGCCTGACGATGGCCGCAGTCTGTTTCCCTTATATCAATGGGTTGTTCGACCTGCCTCTCGCCTCAAACAATATTTACGAACAGCATTTTCAGATGCGTCAATTCGCCGTCGATTTTTACCGGAAACCGGTCGCCGTCAACGACATCGGCCTGGTATCGTTCAGAAATGCCGGTTACGTCCTCGATCTGGGAGGACTGGCATCGACAACGGCTTTGACTTATAATAAAATGAAAACCCCCGGCTCTGCGTGGATTGACGAACTGGCGAAAGCGAACGGTGTGCAGTTCGCCATGATCTACGAAACCTGGTACGACGGCGTGCCGGGTAACTGGATCAAGGCGGGAGAACTTCATCTGGGGAAGAGAAAAGTGACACCGGCGGAGAGCGTCGTCTCATTTTTCGCCTGCGACAGTGAAACCTATAATGAAACGAGAGGTTTGCTGGAGGAATTCGGGAAGACGCTGCCCGGGGGAGTGAGGTTCGTTAGTAAAAAAATTGCGAATTGAATAAATCCTTGTAAATAATTATTAATAATTGGCGCTGCAGACGGCCCTTTTCCCGGGAAGCTGGCACCCTACCGATCCCGGCTAAGCGGGATGAGGTAGAGCGGCCTATCCGCTTCAATAATCTTGATTCGGCTTCAATGGCAGGTTGCCACGCCCACGCTTCAAATCAAATATGGATCGAAGGAGCCCCGCAGCATGCTGGGGCATCCTTCAATCCCCCCGAGAGCGCATTTCTCTGCAGCTCTGCTGCGGGGTCCTTCAATTTTTCTCTCCTTCTTTTTCCCGATGTGATTGTAAAATCACTCCCTCTCGGCTATAATTATAATAAAGAGATTTAAAAGGAAATGGGATCGAGGCGTCGTGACAGTGTCAAAAGGGAGTCTTCCATGAACAAACGTTTATTCCGTTTTTACGCCGCATGCATGGGCGTGTGGGCAATCTCAATGGGGCCATCAGTCGTTGCTCAAGACTTTGAGTTTATTCTCTCCGATACCCTCTGGGTAAATGTCACCTTTTATGATTTTCACGAGAATTCCAATTTCGGATCCGGGAACTGCGGTACCGCTCCGGGCCAGGTACAGGATACCCTCGATCTAGACCGCAAACCGGTCCTCCTTAAAGACCGCTGTTACAATGATCTTGTCGGCCAGTGGTTTCGGCCGAGCGGCGGCGCGGGTGCGACCTTTTTGCCGTTTTTAGGAGTATGGGACGGTCTTGTCAATTACAAGGGACGAGAGGGGGAGTGGGTTGGCCAGGCATTCAATGAAGCGGATCAGATGGCGAATGTCGTCATTTACGACTCATTGCCGTTTACCCTTATCGATTCGGCCACAGGCACTTATGGATTTCTCCGGACCAATCAGGCGCCCGGCGGCGGTTTTTTCTGGCTTGACGGAAAAGGATTCGGAGAGGAACCGGCGGGATCGGGGCATAACTTCTATTTTACCATGGAGTTGCACAAGGAGTTCATTTATCAGGGGGGAGAGTATTTTCAGTTCCGCGGTGATGATGATGTATGGGTATTCATCAACGGGAAACTCGCACTCGACCTCGGCGGCATGCAGGCCGAAACAAAACGGGCGCTCGAACTCGATGCGATTGCCGATGAGCTGGGACTGGTAAAAGGTGAAACGTACCCGATGGATTTTTTCTATACTGAACGGAAGCACCCGCAATCAAACTGCGAGATCACGACAAACCTTCTCACCCCTGTGCGGCCGAAGTCGTTGATCGTCACGACCTCCCCGATACCCCCCGATCCGCTCTTGACAACAGGACTGCGGGATACGACGCTGCGGGTCGGCGAGACGATCCCCCTTTACGCCTATGTTTTCAATGATGATAATACACTGCGAACCGGTTACGGCGACAACGTAACGTGGCAGTTCATAGGTCCGTGGGGAGTTCGCCTCCAGCCCGATACGGT
>JAFGNB010000255.1 GCA_016927235.1 Chitinispirillaceae bacterium | reverse complement strand
GCGTCGATCACCCCTTTGCTCTGACCGACGAAACCGTATTTGCACAGGACATTGCCGCCGACGATAACGCGGGAATCCTCAATGGTGCCGTTTACCTGGAGATCGCCGCCGCAATGAACCTCAAACCCCGCTTTAACGTCGCCGTTGACGATGACGGATTTATTGTAATTGATATTGCCGGTCGAGAAGTCGACATCGCCGGGAACGACAAACCCCTCGGATACCTCAACAAGGCCTCCCGAGAGACGTACGATACCGTCAACCTCCGCACGAAGCAGTCCGGGATTCTGCGGATCGACCGCCGTGTGGGGGCCCTGCGGGAGTTTTACGGCGCTCCCCGGTTCGGCGGGGATCGTATTCCCGAGCACGTCCGACCCGTCGCTCCCGGGAGTGGGGGGGACGAGTGCAACGAGTTCCTGTTGACTTTTAACGGAATTGACTATATTGACCGATTTATAATCGGCATGTCCTTCGCTGTTGATCGACGGGGAGAGCGACGTCTGCGTGCTGAAAAGATACCGGAGCCCGCCGTCGTTTCCATTCACGGGAGGGATTCCCCGGGCAATGACGAAGGGTTCCGCGGGGTAAGCGCCGCGATCGCAGAGGGCCAGCATCGTAGCAATGTCCGTTTCCAAGATTCCGGAGCGGACACCCTTTTCGGAAAGCAGCCGGTGCAGTTCCTCCTTGCCCGGGAGCGTGCCGCCCGGACCGGGAGGATGGACGATACACAAGGCCGCCATGTTGTCGGGAGCGATTTCCAGCTCAAAGGAACCGTTGAAATCGATGGGGATAATCCCGACGGCACTGCCGATCTGATAGGCAATGCCGTCGACCTGGGCGACGATCTTCTGCCTGTCGGGACTGAAGGCGACATTCTCCTCGAGGACAACGTCTGCAGTGATGACCTCTTCGTTGATTACCGGGATTCCATGGACATTTTTACCCGGGATCGAGAGGCGACCGATCTGCTTTTCCCCGACGACCTGGCCGCACACTGCGCGGTCGACGCGCGGCTGAGTTGCGGCGACTTCCCAGAAATAGTGCGATGCCCTGACCTCATCGCACTCGCTGCGGCTGGTGAGATGGCGCATCGTCATACGGACGGGACCTTCTTCCGCCGGTCGGGCGGGAACGCCCGATGCAATGACGCCGATTTCGTACCGACGCCTTGACTGCTTCCACTCTTCGGCCAGTTTGTCAACCAGTACGGTATCGATGCCGAAAACGACGCCGTGAGCCGACAACGCTTCCATGACGGCGGTCCGGCTCAGCTCACAAGACGCATCCCCTGCCGGCTCCACAATAAGACGCGCTGACATCGCGTCCGACGTGACGATAACGGTGATCTCAGGAGGGGCCGGATTGATCGGCGCCTGAGAGATGTCGTTTTTCACAAGGCCGTCGTGGCGATGCTCCGCTCCGTCGGTAACGACGGGGGCGGAAGCGTGTTTTTCACGTGGCGGCGCGCCGCTCGTAGTCTGGTCCGCCTCGCTCCCGTTCGCGCCGATCCACGGCTTGCCCTCCACCTGCGTTCCTTCCGCAGTCGAGGGGGCACCTTGGCAGGCGGTTTCGTCGGCAACGGAGATCGAAGCAACGTCACAACCCCGCATCAGTTCGATCAGTGTGTCATCGAGCGTCTGATCTTTTTCGAGCAGCGTATTGCCCGAGATCTTCACATCGGCCGAGAGCACCATTCCGGGGCGGGCGTCGTCGAGGGCTATCTGCATGGCGATTGTCCTTTTCTCACACAACATACCGGAAGCGGTTTAACCGCCTCATCCTATTGCCGGCATCGGCATTCATTAATTATACTACACCTGCCCGGATTAGAGTAGTGGTATTGGAGTACCGGACCGGATAAGCGGCCCCTCTCCTCCATACCGTCAACAATAACGGGAGCGGGGTCGTCACCCGCCGCAAATAACGGTAGTGAAAGTGGAGATATCCCGAGGGAGGTCCTTGAGCGGAGCGTATGGAACAGCATGCCAGTCACCATGTCACACCTTGTAACCAAAGGAAAAATCCGGTGGCTGCGGTCGTTTTCCCCAATATCGTCACCGGCATTTACGATTATCTGATCCCCGGACGTCTGGAGGGGAAAGTCTCGCCCGGTACGCCGGTGCTGGTAAACCTGCGGAAAAGGGAGCTGTGGGGAGTGACGGTGGGCATCAAGGCGGATTCCCTCTGTCCCTCTCTTAAAGAGGTTATTGACGTCCAGGGCGGTCGCTGGACCGATTCGGGAAGTACACTCATGAAACTGTACGAATGGGTGGCGGAGTATTACCAGTGCGACCTCGGCCGCGTCTTCAGACCGCTTATGCGAAAGGGGCTTTTACACGGTGCGGATAAAACAGTGCAGGTTTTCATGCCGAGCCCCGATGCGCCCGTTGCAACGCTCAGCGAAAAAAACCGCGCTATCTGGTCGAAGCTGCAGAGACTCGATTCCTTCAGTGCGGCCGAGGCGAAAGAGCTGTTCGGCGTTTCCCGCTCGGCGCTCAACCGTCTCTGCGGGGCACAATGCCTCGTCCGCGAGACCAGGACAGTCGTGCGTGAAGCGTTTGAGCCGTGTATGAAGCGCTCGAACGAAAAAGGAACGTTGACCGATGAGCAGCGCGCGGCAGTTGATATGATCATGAAGGCGCATGCCGCTCCGCAGGCGCCCTTTCTTCTGCATGGAATAACCGGGAGCGGGAAAACGCATGTGTATATCGAGCTGGCGTCGCGGATGCTGCGCCTCGGCAAGGGGGTGATCATTCTGGTGCCGGAGATTGCGCTGACCCCTCAGACCATACAGCGGTTCGGAGAGGCGTTCGGCGAAGTGGTTACGGTCATCCACAGCCATATGTCCGACGGGGAGCGGCGTGACAGTCTGCAGGAGCTGGTTACCGGAAGAAAACGGGTCGTGATCGGGGTACGCAGCGCCATCATGGTGCCGATGGAGCAGGTAGGGCTCATCATCGTCGATGAAGAGCATGACGGCAATTACAAACAGAGCGATTGCGAGCCGCGCTATCATGCACGGGACGTTGCGGTGATGCGCGGCCGTTTCCAGAAGGCGCTTGTCGTTCTGGGGAGCGCCACCCCGAGTTTCGAGAGTTACCACAATGCAGCGGCGGGCAAATACCGCCTGGTGCGCCTCTCGCAGCGCTTCGGGGCGGCCTCCCTGCCGCAGGTGGAACTCGTGGATATGCGCGAAGAGCGGCGTAACAACAACTGGAAACCGCTTTCAAACCGGCTTGCCGCCGCCGTCGCTTCGACGATTGAAGCGGGGCGGCAGGTCATTCTTCTGCTTAACCGGCGCGGGTTCTCGACAATATTACTCTGTAAAGACTGCGGCTATACGGCGCACTGTCCGAACTGTACGGTAACGCTGCGGTATCACCGAGCCGACACCGCCCTCAAATGTCATGTATGCGGTCATTTTCAACAGGCGCCCGATTGTTGTCCGGGGTGCGGCGGACAAAATATCAAATATAAAGGGACGGGAATCCAGAAAATCGAGGAATTCCTTCACGAAATGTTCCCTGCCGCGCGGCTTTTACGGATGGATCGGGATTCCACCCGTCGCAAGGGTGCGCATGCGGCAATCCTGGGCAAATTTGCCCACCATGAGACGGATATCCTGCTCGGTACTCAAATGGTGGCAAAAGGGCTCGATTTCCCGGGGGTCGCTCTCGTGGGCGTTGTTGCCGCGGACACCGGGTTGCATCTGCCCGATTTTCGTGCTTCCGAGCGCACCTTCCAACTTCTTACTCAGGTTGCCGGCCGGGCCGGACGTTGCGACAACCTTGGAAAAGTAATCATCCAGACCTATTGTCCTGAGGATTATGCGTTACGGTGCGCCGCTCAGCACGATTATTCCACCTATTTCAAACAGGAGAGCGAAAACCGCCGGTTGCTCAACTATCCCCCGTGGGGTCGTCTTGCACGGATTATCGTTGTAGGCAAGGTTGAAGCGGAGGTGCGCAGCCTGATCACGACTATCGCACAGGAGATCCGCGCCGCCGCAGGAAACTCCCTCACCCTGCTTGGCCCGTCGCCTGCAGTGCTTGAACGGGTGGCAAATCAAATCCGGCATACGATTCTACTCAAATCATCGCATCCCCGAAAACTCGGAACAATACTGCGTGAGCTTCGAATCAGACACCATAGGCTTCCCCCTTCCATCGATCTGATAATCGATGTCGATCCGGTAAATATGTTGTAACGTTGGGGTTGCTAAACTATTTTATGTGAAGGAGCTGCTTTAATCCTGCCCTGTCGCGGGTTTCTACCTGCTAGCATGCAAGTGCATCCGGATTTCAAAGGACAACCGTATTAAAAGCCCGTTTTTTTCTGAAAATAAACCATTATCTGAAGGGGGAAGCACGTGGACCGTGTATCGGCGAGCTGTCCAAGCGTGCAGGAAAACAGGCGATCTTCTCTCCAGATCACCGATCAAGGCAACGATTCGAATTGCCGTTACCGTTGTTTTTGTCATGTTCGTGAACCGAAGTATCGGAAAATCCGACATCCTGCGGCTTTCCGGTAGAGTGCATCCCCTTCCGGTTTTCCTTGCACTCATTCTCGGAGCGGCATCGTTTTTTTTTCAGATGCTGCGCTGGCGGCTGATCCTCAGAGCGCACGGTTTTCCCTGCAGCCTTATGGTATCGCTCAAGACAATGCTTCGCGGATGCCTTCTGGCGTTTATCACCCCCGGACGTATCGGCGAATTTTTCCGTACCATGCCTATCGACGGCAGACGGCATATCGCGGGCGTGCTCGCCGTCGTCGAAGAGCGATCGTTCGCGGTGGCGACGACGGCGCTTGCCGGGGGTGCGTGCCTTATCGCCCAGGCGCTTTGGTATGCATCGCCGCTGTTTCTACCGCTGGTCATCGCATTGATGGTTTTTCTTGCCGCCGTCGCACTGTTGATCGCGGCACTATACAAAGGTGAGACGCTTCTCAACCGGAGCAATCGGTTTACAAAGCTCTCCGGCCGGCCGGTCGATTATCTCAAACGGATTCGTTCCCGTCCCTTTCCACAACTGATGGCGCTTTCTGCCGGTGCGCATCTGCTGCTGCTGCTGCAGACGGCGCTTCTGTTCCGTATGTACGGGAGCGGCGATTTCGGACGCACGATGATTGCGGCCGGGCAGTCGTTCTTCTTCATGCTGCTTCTGCCCGTTTTTATCGCCAATATCGGGCTGAGGGAATATTCGTTCGCCCTTTTTCTTTCGCGACTGTCCGCTCCTTCCGATATCGGATTGGAAGTCGGAAGCATCGCACTGGCAGCATCGACCTCTATTTTGCTTATCAATATTATTTTCCCCGCGATCATCGGATTAATCTGGATGTATCATGAAAAGAAGTCCGTTTCTGAGGCGAACTGCAGGCATAGAACGCGCAATCCGCATTCAATTGCCGTTTAAAACAACCGGGAGCGCCGTGTCGACACATCACGATAATTTCAACTACCTGTTTCACACAAAACTCGACAGCTGGACTCCGTTGACGGCTTCCATGCACGATTTTTTCAACGATGAGGAGATCGGCATGCTCGACCGCAGCAACCGGACGTTTCACGCTGAGAAACGGACGGTCGTCATCCTTTCATTTGAAAACAGGTTCGCCCTGCTGGGAGGTCTCGGTGCAGTGGTGCGCCGATTTCCCGCGTCATTGCGGAAACAGGGTGAGAAAGTGCTCCTGCTCACCCCCCTGCATTGCGGCTGCTCCGCGGTGAGCAAAGCGATTGCCGAGAATGAACTGGTGAGGCGTTTTGCTGGCGTGGAAGTCCATTTCGGAAATTATTCCTGCACGGTCAGTTGTTACCAGGAGAGGGGCGCTGCGGTGCCTACCTATCATATCGGAGTAGACGGACGGTTTCGTGCGGGGGAAAACCCATACGGCTATGCCGATCAGAATGAGCTGCTTTACGATTCCCTCGTATTTTGCGCCGTGGTTCCGTCGGTGCTTTCGTACATGGGGCACGACGCGCATCTGCTCTTTCATGCGCACGACTGGGAAACCGCTCCGATAGCGCTTTTCGCGCGCTGCGCGGTGATCAGCGCGGTGTTGCGACAGGTCAAAACGATATTGACACTTCATAATTCGTTCGATGCGCCGTTTCCCGACCGGTTTAAGCGCCTCTTTTTCAACAGGATTTTCGGCGGTTGTACGGTACTGCAAAGCATGCTTCCCTTCTTTCACGGACCGATCACGGCCGTCAGCACCCCCTATGCGCACGAGTTGCGTCACGATCCGTTGCAGCGTGGTTTTTTCGTGGATCATCTGCAGCGCCTTTTTTCCATGAATCCTCCGATCGGCATCGAGAACGGGATGTTCGGCGAACCCACGGTTCCCCTATCCGACCATGAGGCCTCCGCAGCGGCAGAGGGAGACTACCGACCGCTCCTTGAGCGTAAAAGGGCATGGCGAAATTCCTTCGTCCGCGCGCTTCACCGGGAGAAGGATCCGCGAATCATCGGGGAACTCAACGACGCGACACTGGAAGACCCCGCGGTCCCCCTTCTTTTCATGTCGGGCAGACTCGACCTGATGCAGAAGGGCTTTGACGTCGTCTTTCATGCGTTCAGCCGCTTGAAGCCGGGCAGCGCGCAACTTTTTTTCACGCCGACGCTCCATCACGGCGATGACGACCTTTCATTTTTCGCTGAAGGAGTAACTCAATGTAAAGGGAATATCGTCATCTGGCCCTATTGGATCCATCCGCGAAAATACCGTACCCTTCTCCAAGGGGCAAGCTACCTGATCATGCCTTCCCTGTATGAGCCCTACGGTGCGGCAAGTGAAGGGCTTCTCCACGGTACTCCGGTTATTGCCCGCGCCACGGGCGGTCTGCTCGCGCAGCTTGAGCCGGGGGATGATTTCGCCGTCCCGCCGGAGTACGCAGCCATCTTTCCGGGAAAAACGGCTGAAAAGAGAAACGGCATTTTCTTCAAGGAGTCTTTTCCCGACAATGAAGCGGAGAAAATGTGGCGGACCCTGCTCCGGCTTCCGGTGCGGCAACGCATTGACAATACGCTATACCGGTCGATCGTCGATGCGGCATATACGGCGCTTACCGAAGCGACCGGCCTCTTTGCCGACCGCTCCGCTTACGGGTCCATGGTTTTTCACGGCCTTACCGCGGTACAACGCAATACCTGGGACGAGGCGGCCAGAAAGTATCGTGCCGTTTATGATGTTTCCGCCGCCAGGGGATGGTGACCTGTTCGGAATTATCCCGTTGAAAAAACGGATACAAATTTAACATTAATCATGAGAAGAACAAGATTATTTTTGATATATTAATATATATTTGGTATACTTGCACGGGATTGAAACAGGGTTAGGGATTAATCCGGAAGGGGTCGATATGGTGGCACAATTGCTTGCCGGAATGTTTCTTGGTTCGATCATTGCTTCGCTGGTGTGGGGGTGTATACTCAAGTCGGTTAAAAACAGGGCCGACGACTCGCGGCGTGAGCGGGAAGAGGTCATGCGCTCACTGGGCGAACTGTGGGTTGAGATTGATTCGCTTTTCTCTTCACACCGCAGCAGGGTGAGGGAAGATAAGGGATTCCGCCAGACTTTTTCCTCAAAGATCGAGGCGGTCAACAAGCTGTTGAAGCCGAACCTCCACATGCTCGATATCTATTATGTCAAATACATCGAAAATTTGATCGCCGGTTACAGCCGCATCGCATTCAAGGGAGGAGAACCCGTCGAACATATTGTCGGCGCCTCTTCCGAAATAGAGAGAGAGACGAGCTTCAGCGTTGTCGAACAATCTGAGCCTTCCGCTCCGTCAGGGCTTTCCCGTGCAACGGAGGGCGAAGCGAGCGCACCGACAGAGGTGTTTGAATCCTTTATCGATCAACCGGTTGCCGAAACGGCGGTGACGTTCGAGCAGAAAAAAACCACGACCGCTCCGGAAACCGAAGCGATGGTCTCATCCGACGATAAAACGGAGGCAACGGCGGCGGCGTCCCTTCCCATCCCCGATGAACTCGCCGAACTCGAGGTCGTCATTCCTCCCGAGAAAGAGACATCCCCTGTTGAAGGGGAGGCTGCATTGCCTCAAAAAACCGTCGCAACGCCGAAGGAAGAGCCCGCCTCCTTTGCGGTAGAAGAACATTTTGAACTCAAGCCCGCGGAGGAGCCCGACAAAAAAACGGTTCCGGAGGAGACCTTTGAAAAAGCGGCTTCGACCGTACAAAGAGAACCCGCCGCCGGGGAAGAGGAGATTACGTTCGAAAAGTCGTCGGAAGCAACCAGAGAGACGATTTATGGAGTGGAGGAGCCGGTGTTCGAATCCGGCGAGAGCGACCGGAAAGCCGTTGCCGAAACCGCTACGGGTCCTGAAAAAAAACCCCCGGCCGATTTCTTTGAAGCGGAAGATTTCAGCATGGAAACACTGATGGATGTCGACGTCAGTACCGTTTCACCTTTCATGAAGGACGATTCCGTAAGTAAAGCCGACGCGCCGACGGATGTTCCGGAGCAGACGGCGGTCTTTGAAGTGTCCGCCGATGCCGGCGATACGAAGACACAACCCGCCGAGGAGAGCCTTGAGGTGGTCATTGCATCCAATGTAAGCCATACCGAAACGCCGACGCAGGCGGAACCGGAGTCGCCATCCGTCAAGGCAGACCGAAAAGCGGAAAAGACCGTCTCAATTGATGAAGACGCCATTTCCGAGGAAACCACCATAACCCGTGCCGATGACCTGGCGAACAAAGTCCGCGGAAAAAAAGCCGCCGCCGAATTCTCCCCTGATGAGGATTTCGAAGCCATCTTTGAGCAGGAGCCGGCCGCAAGGACGCCGGATGAAACGACCGGCGTATCGGAAGAAACGGTGCTTGGCGGGGTGACGCAGGACGATATCGATGCCTTCGATAAGGAAGAGGAGATTATTACCGGAGACGATGTGGTCGAAAAAATAGCTTCATGGGAATCGAGGAAACCTGTTGCCCCGACAAAACCTGCCGCTAAAAAAGAGAAGAAGAGGGAGAAAGCCGCTTCCGTAAAATCCGGCGCAGCGAAAACACATTCAACTGCCGGTACGAAGTCGCACGCCTCGTCGGGGAAAAAGTCGTCGCCGCATCCGGCATCGAAGCGAAAGGCCGGCGATGATACCATTACCGGTGACGATGTCGCGGATAAAATCGACTCGTTTTTCGGTTTGTTTAAGAAGAAATAGTGCGTTTCGGTCAATTACCGCTTGCGGGCGCAGCGGCGCTGAATTGAAGCGCCCGAAATCATGTACCAGGTGCATAATTTGACGCTTTGCCGTTACTCACCTCGGCGATCCGCGTTGCGTCGCGGGAAGGGTGCTTCGCGCGTACGGGTATCCCTGAGTAATGCGGCGGCTGTCCGTTGACGGCCGATTTCATACAGCAGGATTGCGGCGGTTGCGGAGACATTGAGCGAGTGCGCCTTGTCGTACATGGGAATCGAAACCACTTCCGTGCATTGTTTGAACAGATAGGGCGGAATGTCCCGGTGCTCGCCGCCCAGTATGAGAATAAGCGGCCCGGTATAATCTATTGAAGAGGGGGGCTTCCCCCCGCGGATCTGCGCCCCGATGATGCGGTAGCCCGTGGATGTAAATCCCGTCAGCACCGCCTCGAGGTTCCTCGGCCGAGAAACGGCGATATGCTCCGCCATGCCCGCGCTGCTTTTCGCTACCGCGGCATTGAGGGAGACGGTATGTTTGCGTTCAAGCAGCATTGCATCCGCACCCAGCGCAACGGCGGATCGTATGACGGCGCCCAGGTTACCGGGGTCTTCAATCGAAGCGGGAAGCAGGATGAGCGGATCGGATTTTCGGCGCAGTATTTCGCGCAGCCGCTCCACCGGCAGATAGGCAATGGCGCTGCTCAATGCGGCGATTCCCTGATGATGCGTCGTGCCGGTCAGCCGGCGCAGCCTCAGTTCCGGCACCAGATTATAGGAGAGCCGCTCTCGGCGGCAGCGCTTCATAAGTTCAAAGAGCACACCGTTTTTCTTCTCTTTTTCGAAAAATACATGATCCACCGAAGAAAGCCGGGAGCGAAGCAGTTCTTCAACCGGGTGGATACCGTAAATGACCTGATCGTTGTTCATTGCACCTCGTACGGGAATTGACTGTATATTTTAAAATAAGCGATCGCAATGCCGTTTAATATATTTTTCTTTAGCCTCAAGAGAGCGGTTTTTCTGGAGTGGAAAGGGGTACGGTATGGGGCCTATCGGGATACAAGAACTTCTTATTATTCTAATTATCGTCATTTTGCTTTTCGGAGCGAAAAAAATACCCGAATTGGCAAAGGGACTGGGCACCGGCATCAAGGAGTTTAAAAAGGCTTCGAATGAGGTTGATAAGCAGATCAACGCCAAGGATGATGCAGGGAACGAAAATAAGGAGAGCAAAGGTTCGTGACCGATGATCAGGGCGAAATGTCCTTCCTGGACCACCTTGAGGAGCTGCGCTGGCGACTGATAAAAGCTGCGATCGCCGTTGTGGTCTGCGCGATCCCAAGCGGCGTTTTCTGGAAGCGAATCCTCGATTTCGTCATGATTTATCCGCTGCGGTACGCCTCGCCGAGGCCGAAGTTGATTTATACAAATCCGTCGGAGAGCGTCATGCTCAGCTTCAAGATCGCGTTCGCCGGCGGACTTATCGCCGCCTCCCCTGTTGTTTTTTATCAACTATGGCAATTCATCTCGCCCGGTCTGTACCGCAAGGAGAAACGGATCATCCTTCCCGCGGTGTGCGCCTCCACCTTCTTCTTTATCGCCGGTATCGCGTTCAGCTATACCACCTTTCCCGTACTTATCCGATTCCTCACCGCCTATGGAGGCAGCCGGCTCGATCCCATGTTCAGGATCGACGAATATTTCGGTTTCCTTTTGAAGATAAGCCTTTCCTTCGGCGCGGTGTTCGAACTGCCGGTAATCTCATACATGCTCGCCCGCATGGGCGTGCTCACCGCCGGTTTTCTCATAAAGAAAATTCGTTACGCGATCGTCGCCGTATTCATCGTCGCCGCCGTCCTTACCCCCCCCGACGTGATTTCTCAAACCATGCTCGCCGGACCGCTTCTTATTCTTTACGGCGTCAGCATCATTGTCGCCGCTGTCGCTTCACGGAGGAAAGCCGCATGAACACCGGTTTCGGTTTTTCCGAAATGCTGCTGATCGTAACGCTGGTCGTCATTTTTTTCGGTTCGAAAGAACTGCCGGCGCTGCTGCGTGAGATTGCACGAATGACCGCCAGGCTCCGTCGGTACAGCGACCGGATCAAGCGTGAGCTCGACGACGTCACCCGGTCGCTTGAGCCCCAGCAGGTCCCGTTCGCCGAACAGCAGGCGAAGAAAAAGGAGCTGCGGGCGTTCTGCATTTCCGCCCGAAAAAAACTCGGCGCCGAGAGTCGTGCGGAAAAATCGTCGATCATCCGCGGTCACCTTGTGGCGCTTGAAGAGTTAAAAAACGCCACCATGATCATGATGTATGCGGAAATGGGCGCTGAAGTGATCACGCTTCCCGCCATAAGAAGGTTATTAAGTGAAAAAAAGCGTATCATTCTTCCCTACGGTATCGATGGGACCAATGATCTGGGCATAGCGGAAATTCACGAGGCCGATACGGATATTGTCGTCGGAAAAAACCGGGCGCCCGAACCGGCCGAAACGTTGCGTAAAACCTTTTTCAGGAGCGATCTTGAAGCGGTGGTCTGTCCGGGCGTCGCCTTTGACTACAGCGGCGGGCGGCTGGGGCGCGGACGCGGCTGCTACGACTCATTCCTGCGCGAACTGCGCGGAAAGATCCCGCTCATCGGCCTCGCCTTCGATTGTCAGATGCTCCACGAGAGCCTTCCGTTCGAGTATCACGATGTCGCGATGGATAAGGTGCTCACCGAAAGCGGCATCGTGGCGGGCGGCGGTTCCGCAGTGACGGGTAAAAGCGACCCTCTGAGGGGATAGCTGCAGGACGAATGCATGATGATCTCTTTTCTCCTAATAATCGCGGCAATCCTATGCGGTTTCGCCGTTTTTCTTCTCCTTGCACCCGTTCGAGCGATCGTTTTCCTTTCTTTTAAGGATGTACGGCTGGCAGGATCGGGAAAATTTTCTTTCTTGCACCCGCTGCTTTGTTCGGTGCAGATCGATTTCGCGACACGGGAATTCGCCGTCAAGGTGCTGGGACGGCCTGTCGGCGGGAAGCGGAAACCGCCCGACGGAGCGCCGCATGATGATGCCGATCAATCATTTTTGTGCTCCGGCGGGGATGGGGCGGGAGCGCGACCGTCGATTCAGGCGCCTCCGCCGCAATCGGCGGACGGCACATCAACGCCCGTCGTCACTGCCGGTGCGGTTGAAAAGGCAGTGCAGTCCGGGTCGCCTGAAGAACAACAGCGCCAATGGGGGCAGCGCCCTCGTTCGCCCTTGCGGCGGGTAAAGCATAAGGGTGAATCCGACGGATCAGTGGCACTGCAGCCGGAAAAAAAGGATAATTGGTTTCAACGGCTGCGACGTAACCGCTACCTTTTTTTCGTCGGGAACGCCGCATGGCGGGACAAGGCGGTGCGTTGGATACTGCGAGTGACGCGGACGCTTTTTTCCGTCGTCCGGTTTGACCGATGCGAGGCGTCGATTCGGGCGGGCGTGGAAGACCCGATGGTAACGGGAACGATAGCCGGGACGTCTCTGGCCGTGGTGCACGGGTTGACAATGAGGCGACCGTATATGATCAATTTCGAACCGGTGTTCATGACCAACCATTTCGAGTGTTCGGCCGTGCTGCGGATCGGGACGTCGCTTTCACGGCTGCTGGCGCCGGTCGCCGTCGCGATCGTCACCTTTCCCGCCGTTCATACGCTCCTGCTGGTCTGGCGGCTGCGCCGGATTGAAAAACGTCGAAACCGGACGGCGGCGGCATGAGAAACATTATCGACGAATGCGCCGTAAGCGCGGGAATATTTACCCGTGAGCAGATCGAGCGGCTGGGCGACGTGACGCTTTTTTTCTGGAGGATACTCTGCGCGCTTCCCGCCGCGATGAAAAAGTTTCATCTTGTCGTCGAACAAATGATGCACCTCGGGGTCTCGTCGATTCCGATCATCAGTATCGCCTCGGTGTTTATCGGCGGAGTCAGCGCGTGGCAGGCGCAGTATCTCTTTGCAGACGCAATTCCTCTCTCGGTTCTCGGCGCCGCCGTGGGTAAAGCCGTCTTCACCGAAATCGGGCCGGTGTTCACCGCGCTCATCATTACCGGACGGATCAGCGCCAAGCTGGCCGCTGAGCTGGGCACCATGCGCGTGACCGAACAGATCGACGCGATGACCTGCCTCTCGCTCGATCCGTATCCCTACCTTCTCGCACCGCGCATGGTGGCGGGGGTGGTCATGCTGCCGGTGCTCACCGTTTTCTCTTCGACAATCGCCATCGTGAGCGCCCAGCTGCTGGCGCAGGCTGCGCTCGGACTGAACAGCGCCGTTTTTTACCAGGGGCTCAAATGGCTCTTTCGCCTGCAGGATGTGATCATCTGCCTGGTAAAAGCGTTTGTGTTCGGCGGAGTCATTACGCTTTCCGGCTGTTATTTCGGTTACCTCACTTCCGGCGGGGCGGTCGGCGTGGGCGTCGCGACGAAAAACGCCGTGGTCGCCGCCATGGTGCTGATCCTGCTTACCAATATGATCGTGGTGAATATTTTGATTTAGGGGAGCGGGGACAGGTTCTCCTGCTCATTGCCTGAATAATTCTGATAATGTATATTTATCGACTGTTTTTTATTGCCGGTCCCTTCGTCTAGTGGTTAGGACACAGGATTTTCATTCCTGCAACAGGGGTTCAATTCCCCTAGGGACTACCATAAGGCGGTACGTTCGATTCTTCGGCAGGAGGAGGGAAGTGCCGCCTTTATGTTCCGCCGTTCGAATCTGATATGACCGCCTGTTAAAACGTCTCGCCTGAATAGAACCGGGGATGACGCACCGTACGGCGGGCCGGGCGCATAGCCGCGCCGGTCACGGTTTCACCGTCCGGTCGCCGTCGTCGAAGTTTTTTACGTTCACGTAATCGCCTCCCAGGGTAAACCGAAACGTCGTTCCCTTTCCCGCTTCGCTTTCGAACCAGACCGTTCCGCCGTGGGCCTCGATAATGCCCTTGACTATAAATAAGCCGAGACCGGTGCCGCTTATGCCCCTCACGTTGCTTCCCCGTTTGAATTTCCGAAAAAGGTGCTCCTGCGATTCGCGCGGGATACCCATACCGTTGTCCTCCACGAAAAAGACCGGCGCTCCGTTGCGCCGTTCCCACCCGATGCGGATGCGTCTGTCGGGGCCGCTCCCGATGTAGGTAACGGCATTGCCCACGAGGTTCATGAGCGCGCGCGTCAACTGCTTCTTATCGGCATTGAACGTCACGTCGCCGGAGGCGGTTTCGACAATAATCTTCTTTTCCTCGATCTGGTATTTCAAACCGGCGAGGACAGCTTCCGACAGTTCCTTGAAACCGGTCGTTTCTATCGTCAACTCCTGTGTGCCCGTTTCAAGCTTTGCGCAGGCAATGAGGTCTTCAAGCAACTCCTGCATATATTGAGCGGCCTTCAACCCGTTGCCTATCGCTTCGACGCCGTCGTCGTTGAGCGCGCCGAACGCCCCTTTTTCCGCCATGTCCATGACGAGGATCATGGTCGTGAGCGGTTTGCGCAGGTCGTGAGTGACCGCGTTGGCGAATTCGAGTGTTTCCAGATTCTTTTTCCGTAATTGCTCCTGGATATCCTTCTGGGGGGTGATGTCCGTTATGGTAATTACCGTTTGATCGGTGCCCTCGATCATCACCGAGGTGAGCAGGACGTCGATCCCCTTGCCGTCCCGTCGCCTGAATTTCGCTTCAACGGCGGCATGCTCTTTCGGTACGACAGTTCCGTCAAGCGCCGTTCCCACCCGTCGGTACTCATCGTCACTCTCAAAGAATAATCCGATGTCCCGGCCGAGAAGGTTTTCCTCGGTATATCCGGTAATTTCGCAGATGTGCCGGTTTACCGTAAGCATCGTCCGGTTTCTCGCCACCGCAATCCCCACCGGAGCCGCCCGATGAATGCTCCTGACCGAAGCCTCGCTTCTGCGCAGTTCATTTTCCGCTTTCGTGCGTTCCTCGATTTCCCGGTTCAGCGAATCAATGGATGTCGTCGTTTGCCGAAGATCGTATGCCATCCGGTTTATCGATTGCGCGAGTTCCGCGATCTCCTCCGCGGTCCCCTTTTCCGCTTCAATGCATATGTCGAATCGTCCCTTGCCGATCTTCGAGGCGGCGTTACGTAAATCGATGATCGGCTTCGCAATACGCCGTGACAGAATGATTCCCGTCGCAACGGCAACGGCAACGCCGAGAAGCATGAGCAGCAACATCGCCGTAAGCTGCAAAATGACGGTCTCGTACGCCTCAATGACCGGCATCTCGGTCACCACCGCCCAGTCGGGCGTGCCGAGCGGGACATAGTTTGACGCGACATACTTTCCATTGATGCCTTTGAATAATCCTGTTTTACTGTCAGGAGAATCGGCGTTTCCGATGAAATCGCTCAGCCCCTTCAATCGATTCAATCGTTCCCCCTTCAGGACACGGCTTATATCGCTGAACGCCAGGAGCGTTCCCTGCCTGTCGATAACATAGGCCGTACCGTTTTTACCGACTTTTATCCCGGCGATCATATCCCACATGAACTTGAGATTCACTTCGGCTATCAGCGCTCCCTTCTGATCGCCGAAAATATCCGTCACGGGTACGGCAATGACGACCATGGGCTCGCTGGTGACTTCATCGACATGTATCGAGCCCATATATACTTCTCCCTGACGCATGCGGGGAACGACTTCCCGCTCGACCAGCCCCTTGAACCGAACCTTCCTTCTGAACGAATGGCGGGAAATCCCCGCCAGTTCTCTGTCGTTCCCGTCGAACAGAAGCAGATGCCGAAAGGCCGGCTCCAGCCCCAGCAACTTCTCCAGTATCAATTGCCGTTCCCGCTTCGGGGCGGCGGCGAGATCTTCAAGATACGCCACCCCTTCCATTATGCTTACTTTTTGCCGGAGGTAATTCCGTACCTTGTCGGCGGCATCCCGGGCGATGTAATTCTGTATGTTGTCAATAACGCTCCGCTGGTTCCTGAAAGCATAATACATTTCCGGGAAATGGGTGATGAGCAGCACGGTCATGGTCACGCCCAGAAAAGCGCCTGCCAGGACAAACGCAAGGCTCCCTCGCCCCCTTGTTGTATTTGCTTCAACGGTTGCGGACATCTCGCTCCCCGATCCACTCCTTTCATTGCTTAACGGATGATCTCATCGGCCCTGCGTAACAAGCCCTGGCTCGCTTCAAGCCCCAGTTCCTTCATCAGTTTGTAATTGATCAGTAATTTCGCCTCCGGCGAAATAACCGGAATGGCGCCCGCCGGCGTGCCGTTGAAGATTTTATCGGCAAGGAGTGCGCCCATCATGCCGACCTCGTCAAGACGGCTTTCATAACTGAAAATGATGGCCTTCGCCCCCCACTCCTCATTGATCGAATATTTTCCGATTCCGCCGACGGGTATCCGGTGTCCGGCGGCGAACGTGCAGATCGCCTCGATTCCGGGGAGCGAGACGGAAACGGGTTCGCCGGTAGTCAGTATCGCATCCATGCCGATGTCGTCCGATGCGGCCCGCGCCTTAAAATCGCTTTTCAACTCCTCGACGGTCGCAACGGGGCTTTCCACCAGCGTTATATCCAGCAACGGCGCCATATCACGTAATCCGTCAAGCACCAGCGGCATGGAAGGAGCGTCGGATTGATAGGCGATATACACCCGTTTCGCCCGGGGCACCGCTTCGTGCAGAAGCTCCAGACGCTTTACGGCAATGTCCACGGGAGTCTCGCGCACGCCGGTGGTATTCCTGCCGGGAAAGGAGACGCTCTCGACGAGGTCGGTGCCCTCGATCATGGCGTACGCGAACACCAGCGGGACTGCCGATCCTTGAACGGCTTCCCTGGCCGCCAAAGCGCATTCGGTGGGACCGGCGAATATCGCGTCGACGTCGTCATCAATGAATTTTTGCAGGATTCGCCGCATCGTGTCGCGCTGAAAGTCCGTCATGCGAACGTCATAGACGATGTTCGCACCCTCCCTGTAGCCCAGTTCCGTCATTTTGGCCTTAAAGCCGTCGACCATCATACTCAACGGGTCTATCCCGAACAGGATGCCCACGCGATGTACCTTTTCCTCCGTCCCCTTCGTTGCAGCAAAATAAACGGCGACGCCGGTCGCTAACGCAGCCGCCGCGAATCCGGCGATCATCGTATGACGCATTTTCATTGGGACCTTCCACACCCTGTTCTGCATGCCGTCCACATTTTACCAATATAGTATGTTATTTTCAATTATAAACCAGGAGAAGCCGTTGAGGGATTATCTTTTCGGCCCGGCGTAAAATAGAACATCGTCTATGTTCATGCCGCGTAATGGTATGTTGTAAACATGCAACGCCATGGCAGGGAAAATGAAAACATGATTCACAAATCAACTATTCAGAAGATCGTAAAGGCCGCCCTCTTCGTCGGAATAGCGGCAACGGTTTCCCGTGGTGTTGCCGCACCCCCGGCATCCCCCTGGACAAGGATCGACGAGGGCCTCTTTTCCGCCGAATTCGGGGTGAAGGGAAAAAACACTTCCGGCGATTCCGGCATAACGGTTGTCCGCATCGATCCGAAGCGTTACGTTCTGCGTCTTCTGACGGCGTCCGAGACGGGGGATGAAAACATGACGGTCCGTGAGTGGGCGACGAAGTACCGGCTGCTGGGGGCGATCAATGCCGGCATGTATCTCACCGATTACGCGACGAACTGCGGGTACATGAAGAATTTCACGCACCTGAACAATCCGCGCATCAATAAAACCTACTTCTCAGTTGCCGCGTTCAATCCGGTTGATCCGCAATCCCCCCCCTTCAGGATATTCGACGCCGATCGCAGTAATATGCGGACGATCATCGCATCATACAATACCGTTATCCAGAACCTGAGGCTTGTCAAGCGCCCCGGCGTCAACCGTTGGGAACAGCAGGAGAAAAAGTGGAGCGAAGTCGCGCTGGGTGAGGATGCGGACGGCAATGTCCTGTTTATATTCTGCAGGGAACCGATGTCGATGCACGATCTCAACGACCGTCTTCTGTCGTTGCCGATCAATCTTGTCTGCGGCCAGCATTGCGAAGGGGGGCCGGAGGCATCGCTGTACCTCAGACATAACGGAGTGGAGATACTGCGGAACGGGAGGTACGAAAGCGGTTTTGCCGGGAACGACGGCGCTCCGGCGTTTCTGCCGCTTCCGAATGTCATCGGGGTGGTGAAGCGGTCACTGTTATTGCCCGCTGCCCGCCCTACTCCGATTTCCGTTTCGCGCTCAGCTCATCGACATCCAGCCGAAGCACCGTT